>NZ_JBFBDO010000031.1:0-74898 GCF_040683335.1 Kitasatospora sp. NPDC093806 | reverse complement strand
GCGGCGGCCCGGGGCACGGCCCGCTGGCGGCCGCAGGGCGCCGCCGCCTCCAGGCCCTCCGGGCTCTGGACGCCGGGCCGGTTGCCGCCGAAGCAGTTGCCGGGGTCGGCCGAGGCCAGCACCAGATCGGCGCCGTTGCCGTCCACCTGGTTGGACTCGACCCGGTTGCCGCTCGCCGGGTGCCCCGCCGGGTCGGTGACGATCACCCCCGCCGCGCGGTTGCCCCGGACGAGGTTGCGCTCCACCCGGTTCGCCGTCCCGCCGCCGATCCCCAGGCCGATGCCGAAGCCGCCGTCCGCCTGCTCCGGCGAGTCGGCGGCGTTGTTGTCGACGACCACGTTGCCCGCGATCACCGCGCCGTGCTGCGGGGCGAGCGCCTCCAGGTCGTTGGAGTTCACCGTGACGCCGACCCGGTTGCCGGCCGCGCGGTTGCCCAGGATCGACAGGCCGTCCGAGGCGTTGGTCAGCTCGACGCCGACGGCGTTGCGCTCCACGGTGTTGCCGCGCACCACCGTGTCGCAGGGCTTGCACTGGCCGACGTAGATGCCGGAGTCCGCGTGCCCCGAGGCATAGGAGTCCTCGATCACCCCGCCGCGCGCGTCGAAGGCGTAGATGCCGTACAGGCCGTTGCCGTACGCCGTCACCCGGCTGGCCCGGAAGCCCTGCACGGGCGGGAACCGGGCGGTGTCCAGCGGGTCGTACGCCGAGCCGCCGGCGCCGCGCTGCTGCAGCTTCTCGTCGGTGACGCCGGTGAACAGCACCCCGTTGGCCAGGTAGCCGTGGACGGTGAGGTTCTCCACCACCGAGCCGGGGCCGGTGACGGTGATGCCGTTGGCCAGCTTGAGCCCGCCGTCGAGCACCACGGTGTTGCGGTCGGTGCCGCGCAGCACGAGCCTGGACTTGGCGACGCGCACGCTCTCGCGGTAGGTTCCGGGCCCGATCAGCACCGTGTCCCCGTCACGTGCGACGTCCACGGCCCGCTGGACGGTGGGGAAGTCCTCCGGCACGCGGACCACGTTCCCGGCCGGATGTTTCGCCTCTTCCGAGGCCGGGCCCGTCGACCCGCACCCGGTGGCCCCCACGGCGAGCACGGCCGCCACCACGGCCGCCCGGGTCACGAGGCCCACCCTGGCTGACTGACGATCAGGAAACGTGATTTGCATGGCACGTGTTCTATCGTCTCCAATAGGGCGCATGCCCACCGAACCGCAAAAAACGTCGCCGCCGAACGGATTCGCCGCGGCCGGTGGCGTGCGGCGACGGGCTCTGCTGGCGGCCGGGGCGGCGCTCGCCGCCGGCGCCGGCGCGACGGTCGGCGAACTGCTGGACGGCGAACCGGCGGACGGCGACCACCCGTCCGCCCGGGCGGACACCGCCAAGGGCGCGCCGCCCGCCGGGGCCGCGATCCCCTTCCACGGCGCCCGGCAGGCCGGGGTGACGGCGGCTCAGCTTCCGGCGACCAGGCTGCTCGCCTTCGACCTCCCACAGCACTCCGCCGCCGCCGACCGCGAAGCCCTGCGCTCCCTCCTCGGCTCCTGGACCCGCACGCTCTCCGCTCTCGCCGCCGCCACCCCGGCCACCCCGCCACCGGACCCGCGACTGCGGAGCGAGGACGGCCCGGCCCCGCTCAGCTCCCTGGTCGGCCTCGGCCCGGCCCTCGCCACCCGGCTGGGCCTCGCCGTCCCCGCCGGACTGGCCGACCTGCCCGCCTTCCCCGGCGACCGCCTCGACCCGGCCCGCAGCGGCGGCGACCTGCTGCTCCAGCTGTGCGCCGCCGACCACTGGACGCTCGCCGTGGTGACCGAACTCGCCGTCACGGCCGCGCAGTCCGCCGGCGCCGCACCCCGCTGGTCGCAGTCCGGCTTCCTGCCCCCGACCGGCCCGGGTGTCACCCCCCGCAACCTGTTCGGCTTCAAGGACGGCACCGCCAACCCGGACGCGGAGGCCGCCCGGCAGTGGGTCTGGGGCCCGCCGGGGCCGCACGAGAACGCCACCGTCCTGGTCTACCGGCGGATCCGGATGGACACCGCCGCCTTCGCCGCCCTCCCCGAGGACCGCCGGAACCTCGCGATGGGCCGCCGCGCCGGCGACGGCGCCCCGCTGACCGGCACCGCCGAGCACGACGAGCCGGACATCTACGCCAAGCACCCCGACGGCGCCTACGTCATCCCGGCCGGCTCGCACGTCCGCCTCACCAGCCCCCGGCTCGACGGCGGCGCCCGGATGCTGCGCCGCGGCTACAGCTACGACGACGCGCCCGACGACCGCGGCCTGCTCTTCTGCGCGTTCATGCGCGACCCGGGCCAGTTCACCCGCGTCCAGAACCGCCTCGCCGAGCGCGACGCCCTCAACCCCTTCCTCGAACACACCGCCTCCGCCGTCGCCTACGTCCTCCCCGGCGCCCCCGAGGGCACCGCCCTCGGCGACCGCCTCTGGCCCTGAGGCCGCCCGCCGTCATCGGCCGGCCGGCGGCGGCTCCGCCGACGGATCAGCAGTACTTGAAGGAGCTGATCCGGTCGTTGATCCACGACGGGACGGCGGGCCACCGCTCGCCGGGGCCGACTTTGAACTCCAGGCCGCCGTACCAGTTGTGCTCGTAGAAGCAGATGCTGCTCCGGGTGTTGTTCACCACGGACGACGTGATGTCCTGCATGCCCTTGTCCCCGAGCGAGGTGTGCTCCAGCTTGCCCAGGTCACCGATGTTCTGGTCCGAGGCGATGGACCCGAACTTGTAGCTGGGGCCGGTGTCGGCGACGTAACCGCCTTCGGACCAGAGGCAGACGTAGTTGGCGGGGCAGGCTCCGGCACCCTGCCCGAGGCCGAGGATCGTGTTGGCGCTCGCGGAGGTCGAGGCGGTCACCACCAGGCCGATCGCGGCGCCCGCGCACAGTCCGAGCCTGGTGATCTTCTGGGAGAGCTTCATGACGATCCGTTCGGGTCGAGGAGGGAGGGGGAGGGGTCAGCAGTACTTGAAGGAGCTGATCCGGTCGTTGATCCAGGACGGGAGGTAGGGCCAGTGCTCACCCGGGCCGATCTTGAACTCCAGGCCGCCGTACCCGTTGTGCTCGTAGAAGCAGATGCTGCTCCGGGTGTTGTTCAGCACCGACGACGTGACGTCCTGCATGCCCTTGTCGGTGTTGGCGACGCTCTTGAGCTTGCCCATGTCGCCGGTGTTCTGGTTCGACGCGAAGGAGCCGAACTTGCTGTCGTTGAGGAACGTGCCCTCGATGAAGTTGGCCTCCGACCAGAGGCAGACGTAGCCGTCGGGGCACGACCCGGCCCCGTGGCCGAGCCAGAAGACGTTGGTGGCGCTCGCGGAGGTCGAGGCGGTCACGACCAGGCCGATGGCGGCGGCCGCGGACAGTCCGAGCCTGGTGATCTTCCGGGAGAGCTTCATGGTGATCCGTTCGGGTCGAGGGGAGGGGATGGGAAGGGCGGGGTCAGCAGTACTTGAAGGAGCTGATCCGGTCGTTGATCCACGACGGGACCGAGGCCCACTGCTCGTGGGGGCCGACCTTGAACTCCAGGCCGCCGTACCCGTTGTGCTCGTAGAAGCAGATGCTGCTCCCGGTGTTGTTCACGACCGAGGAGGCCTCGTCCTGCATGCCCTTCCAGCGCGTTTCATTGGCCACGAACTTGAGGTGCCCCAGGTCCGGGGTGTTCTCGTTCGAGCCGACGGCCCCGTAGTCGACCCCGCCCTTCGGGTTGCCCACGATGAAGTTGTTCTCGCTCCACAGGCACACCCAGTTGGCGGGGCACTTGCCGGGGCCGGTGGAGATCGTGGTGAGGATGTCGGCACTCGCGGTCGTCGTCGTGGCGGCGACCACCCCGACCACCGCGGCGGCACCCACCGCGAGCCTCGTCGCCATTCGCCGCAGGTTCATCGTGATCTCCTCTGCTCTCGAACTGCCAAGGTGGTACTCCGACGTTCCGTTCGCGGAGTACCACCACTGTGGGGGTGCGAACGGGGCTGACACATCAGTCATCTGACTGCTCATCGGATCCGGGTTGGGTACGCTGACGCCCCAGCGGGGCGGGTGCGGCACCTTGGGGAGGAATGCTCGTGGCAGTGGAACCGGACCGGAGCCTGAACGCGTTGCTGCGGCTGGTGGGGTCGGTGGTGGAGGTGGGCGTCGCTCCGGTGGGGCTGGACGTGGCCGTGCTGAACCTGGACGTGTTCGACCGGCCCGAGCCGGGGGCGGAGCACGGTGACCTGGTGGTCGCCGTCGGCATCGACCCGCGGTCCGAGCAGGCCGTGGCGCTGGTCCGGGCGGCGGGCCGGGACGGCGCCGCGGGCGTGGTCTTCCGGGAGGAGGGCGACGGACCGCCGAACACCGCCCTGCGCGCCGCGGCCGCGGAGGCCGGGACGGCCGTGCTCTTCCGGAAGCACTGGGCCGGCTGGGCGCAGGTGATCGGGACGCTGCGCGCCGGGCTGACCGTGGTCCGGGACGCGGGGATCACCAACGTCCCGCTCGGCGACCTGGACGCCCTCGCCGATGCGCTGGCCGATCTGGTCGACGGGGCCGTCACGATCGAGAGCGTGCACTCCCGGGTACTCGCTCACTCGAAGAACCATCAGCACGCCGATGACATCCGCACCCGCACCATCCTGGGCCGCGAGGTGCCGGAGCACCGGAAGCAGGCGATGACCGAGGACGGCTTCTTCGACCTGCTCAGACACCGTCCCGGGGCCCGGCACCGCCGGGAGGCCGGCGACATCCCCGAGCGCGCGGCGATCGCGGTGCGGGCCGGCGAGGAGATCGTCGGCGAGCTGTGGGTCGCCCCGGCCGGACGGCCGCTCGCGCCGACCGTCACCGAGGCCCTGGAAGCGGCCGCCCGGATCGCCGCCCCCCACCTGCTGCACGACTGGACGCGCCGCTACGGGCAGCACGAGGAGGTCCGGGAGGCGGCCCGGGCCGTCCTGGCGGGCCGGGGCCAGGCCGAGCTGCTGGCGGCGCGGACCGGGCTGACGCTGACCGGCCGCTGCGCCGTCCTGTCGGTCGCGCCCGCGCCCGCCGCCGGTGGCCGCACCGACGACCGGCTGGCGGGCGAGGCGTCCATGCACTGCCAACGGCTGGGCCACCCGGCGGTCGCGGTGGGCACCGGGCGGGGCGCCCGGGTGCTGGTCGGCGGCCTGGAGCAGGACCTGGTGGGGGCCGTCGCCCAGCTGTCGAAGCTGAGCGAATCGCTCGGGGTGAAGCTGGCGGCCGAGCTCGACCTGCCGGTGCGGGTCGGCGTCGGCGAGGTCCGGGCCGGCCTGGCCAAGGCGGCGGGGTCGGCCCGGGCCGCCGATCTGGCGCTGCGCGCACTGCTGTTCGCCGACTCGGCCCAGGTGTCCGCCCGGGCCGACGAACTGCCGGACGCGGTCGCGCTGTTGCAGGTGCTGGACGCGCTGCAGGGCGTGGACCTGCCGGCGAACAGTTCGGTGCTGCGGCTGGTCGCGCACGCGGCGCAGCCGGGCAAGGAGGTGCTGATCGACACCCTGCGCGCCTACCTGGAGAACTCCGGGGACAGCGCGAAGGCCGCGCGCGCCCTGAAGGTCCCGGTCAACACCTTCCGGTACCGGCTGAAGACGGTGGAGAAGGTCTCCGGCATCAAACTGGACGATCCCGACGCCCGGCTGCTCGCCCAGCTCCAGCTGCGCCGGCTGGGTTCGCCGCCGGAGGCGATGAATCCGGCCTGACGTGGTCGCCGGGCACCAGCGGGGGAGTCCCGGGGCGGGGCGGCGGCGGCCGCGGGGGCGGTGGTGCGGCGCGGGCCCGGGAAATCCGCGTCGGGGGACGAAGACGCGGGGGTGCGCGGCCGGGCAGCCTGGTGGTGCGCCCCGGTGAAGTCCTCCCCGGGGTGTTCACCGACCAGCCGTTGGAGCGTGGCCCCATGACCAGCCCTCAGCCGACCCCCACTCACCCGACCCCCACTCACCCGACCGCCGCCCTGTCCACCGCCGCCCGGTCCGCCGCCACCCTCTCCGCCGCCGAGCGGCGCGAGCTGGTGCTCCGCGCGGCCGTGCGCGAGGGGCTGCTCGACCGCGACGACGCGCTGCTCGCCGCCTTCGTCGACCTCGACGGCGTCGCGGCGAGCGTCACGGCCCTGCACCGCGCCTTCCCCGCCGAGGTCGACGTCCTGCACGCCTTCGCGGCCAAGGCGAACTGCCTGGTCCCGGTGCTGGCCCGGCTGCGCGAGCTCGGCATGGGCTGCGAGGTGGCCAGTCCGGGGGAGCTCGCGCAGGCGCTGGCGGCCGGGTTCGAGGCCGACCGGATCGTCCTCGACTCGCCGGCGAAGACCCGCCGGGAGCTGGCGCAGGCGCTGGAGCTAGGCGTCGCCGTCAACATCGACAACTGGCAGGAACTCGACCGGGTGGACGAGCTGCTGCGGGCCGGCGAGTCCCGGTCCCGGATCGGCGTCCGGGTGAACCCGCAGGTCGGCGCCGGGACGATCGGCGCGATGAGCACCGCCACCGCGACCTCCAAGTTCGGCATCCCGCTGGCCGACGACGGCAACGCCGAGCGGCTGCTGGCGGCCTTCCGGGAGCGCCCCTGGCTGACCTGGATCCATGTGCACGTCGGCTCGCAGGGCTGCCCGCTGGACCTGATGGCCGAGGGGGTCGGCCAGGCCGTCGCCTTCGCCGAGAAGCTGAACGGCGAGCTGGGCCGCCGTCAGGTGGTGGGCATCGACATCGGCGGCGGGCTCCCCGTGAATTTCGCCGACGAACGGACCGACCCCACCTTCTCGGCGTACGTGGAGCGGCTGCGGGCCCACGCGCCCGCCCTGTTCGGCGGGGACTACCGGGTGGTGACCGAGTTCGGCCGCTCGCTGCTGGCCAAGAACGGCTTCACCGCCGCGTACGTCGAGTACGCGAAGGAGAGCGGGGGCCGCCGGATCGCGGTCACCCACGCGGGTGCCCAGGTCGCCACCCGGACGGTGTTCATGCCCGACTCCTGGCCGCTGCGGATCACCGCGCACCACCCCTCGGGCGCGGCCAAGGACGGCCCGACGGTGCCGCAGGACGTCGCCGGACCGTGCTGCTTCGCCGGAGACCTGCTGGCGAAGGCCCGGCCGCTGCCGCCGCTGGAGTCCGGCGACCTGGTGGCCCTCCTGGACACGGGTTCGTACTATGCCACGACGCATTTCAGCTACAACAGCCTGCCGGAGCCGGCGGTCCACGGCTTCACCGTGGCCGACGACGGCGGCGTGCGCTTCGAACTCCTGCGCCCGGCCCAGAGTATCGACCAGTTGCTCCGCCCCGTCCGCTGACCCCCACCGCCAGTCGCATCACCGGAGAGCAGCCATGAGTCGTCCCCGTCGTCGCCCTACCCCGCCCGCCGTCCCCGAACCGCCCGGTCACCGGCTCCGCCCGACCGATCAGGTGGTGCTGGTGGTGATCGTGCTGATCGCCGCCGCCCTGGCGGCGGCCGGCGTGCCCGCCACCACGGTGGCCGACCTCCTCGCGGGCACCACCGCCGTCGTCGCCCAACTCCTGCTGGCCCGCCCGGCCAAGCCGTAGCCCGGCCGGGCGGGCCCGGGGATCAGCGGCGGTGCTTGACCTCCTCGATCGCCTCGCGGACGGCCGCCTGCATCGCCTCGCTGCCGACGTGGCCGGAGTCCTCGAAGATGCGGAGCCGGGCGTCCGGCCAAGCCTTGGCCAGCTCCCAGGCGGTCTGCACCGGGCTGCCCAGGTCGTGCCGGCCGTGCACCAGGACGCCCGGGATCCCGGCCAGCCGGTGGGCGTCGCGCAGGAGCTGGTCCGGCTCCAGCCAGGCGCCGTTGCTGAAGAAGTGCGCGCAGATCCGGACGAACGCGATTTGGTCGTCGACCTCCCGGTCGCTGTACATCCCGGGGACGCCGTTGGGCTCGTCGGAGATCACCGCGTCCTCCCAGGCGAGCCAGTCGGCGGCGGCCCTGCGCCGGACCTCCCGGTCGGGGTGCTCCATCAGCCGGGCGTAGGCGGCGAGCAGGTCGCCGTCCCGCTCCGCCGCGGGGACACCGGCCCGGAACCGGTCCCAGGCCTCGGGGTGGAACAGCCCGGCACCCCGGTAGAGCCAGTGGGTTTCGGTCGGGCGGGTCATCGTCACCGCCTGGATGATGATCTCGCTGACCCGCTCGGGGTACTGCTGCGCGTACGCCAGCAGCAGCGTCGACCCCCAGGAGGCGCCGTTCAGCAACCACCGTTCGACACCGAGGTGTTCGCGCAGCCGCTCCATGTCGTCGATCAGGTGCCGGGTGGTGTTGAGGCTCATGTCCGCCGCCGGGTCACTGGCGTGCGGGGTGCTGCGCCCGCAGTTGCGCTGGTCGAAGCGGATGACCCGGTAGCACGCGGGATCCCACGCCCTGGTCGGCCGCTTGGGCGCCCCCGCCCCCGGCCCCCCGTGCACGTACAGCACCGGCTTCCCGCCGGGACTGCCGAGCTGCTCGTAGTAGATGCGGTTGCCGTCCCCGGTCTCAAGGAACCCGTGGTCGTACGGACTTGTCGGAGGATAGAGATCAACCATGCCCCCGATGCTAGGGCGAGTCCCAGGCCCCGCCGTCGGCGAACGCGGAGACCGGGCCGCCCGGGGCACGTTGCCCGGACGGCCCGGACGGCCCGGACGGCCCGGACGGCCCGGGTGGCCCGGGTGGCCCGGACGGAGCGTCGGACCCGTGCCGGTCAGTCGCGCTCCGGCGCGCCCGCCACCAGCCAGTGCGCCGGCAGCTCGATCCGACTGCCGTCGGCCGTGAACTCGGTGGTGAGCAGCGGCAGTTCGCCCGAGGCGAGGATGGCGAGCCCGGCGGTGCGGAAGAGTTCGAGGAGGGCCGAGTCGGCGACCTCGGCGGGGGTGAGTCCGTGGTCGAAGACGGGGCGCAGCTTCGCCGGCGGGCCCGCCGGGCCCTGGGCGAGGCCTCCCAGGACGGCTTTCGCCGCCTCGGACAGCTCGACGACGAACGCCCGGCCGCGTGCTCCGACCAGGGTGGCGATGGCGTCGGTGACCGGCTGGCGGTCGGCCGGCTCGGACTGGTGGATCACGCCGCGCACGTACACGTTCGCGTCGCCGAGGCGGGCGTGCAGCCGGCGGACGGCCCGCTCGTCGGTGGCGTCGAGCTGCTCGAACTCGGCCCGTCCGTCCGGGTACCGGGCGCGGGCGCGTTCGACGGCGGTGGCGGACAGGTCGACCCCGAGGACGGGGGTGAAGCGATCGGCGAGGAAGCGGGTCTGGGTGCCGTTGCCGCAGCCGAGGTCGACGAACGGCAGCGCGCGGTCGGTGAGGTGGGGGTCGAACAGCGCGAGGTGGACGCTCGCGGTGAGCGCCGGCTCCGCGTCCCAGATCACCGCGCCGGCCTCGTGCGGGGCGTCCCGCCAGAAGCCCTCCCAGGCGTTCCGGTACCCATTCGACACACTCATGACGGCGGACCTCCCGGCTGATGGCGCACAGTGTCGGGATTGGTCTACCGCTCCCGGGACCGGCGGCCAAGCACCCGCCCCCGGGTGTCGGCCGGCGGCCTGCCCCCGCTGATCGGACGCGCCGGGAGGTGCCGCCGAGGCAGCGGCCTTGACGGCCGGCCCGAGAGTGTGTCGGCCCGGTCACCGAGCGTGTGTCCTCCGTCTCATCGAGGTCGCGATCAAGTTCGTTCGCGTCGCACTGTGGTGGGATGTGCCAGCAGAGCTGATGGCAGCTGACCGGGGGGTATGCGGTGCGGACGAAACTGATCGGGCTCGGACCGGACGCGGGCGCGCCGGACCTCATCGGCGTCGGGCTGATCCGGCTCGCCGTGGAGGAACGGCTGACGCCCGCGGCGGTGGCCGCGCCGTGGGTGGGGCGGTTGCGGGCGGCCTCGTTCGCCGACGCCTGGCTGGCCTTCGCCGATCCGGCGGCGCCCGGCCTGCGCGTCCCGGCGGAGGCGGTGCTCCAGGCGGTGGTGCTGCGCGCGGCCGACCTCGTCCTGCGCGGTCAGCACGGCGACGGCCCGGCCGCGCTGGAACGGCTGGGCCGGCAGTCGGCCGCCGCCCGGGAGTGGGCGGCGCTCAGCGAGGCCTCGCACCCGGCCGAACCCGCCGCGCTCGTGCTGCTGTGGCACGGGGTCCGGATGCTGGACGCGGGCGACGGCCCGGACGCGGCCGAGGAGCGGGAGGCCCACCGCGGCAGCGTCCTCGACCGGAGCCGGGCCTACGTCCGCGACCACTGCCGGCGCCAGGACCTGCTCGCCCTGGTGCTGGCCTGCGCCGGGGCCGCCGCCGACGCGCTGGCCGAACTCAGCGCCGGCGACCGGGACCGGGCGCTCGCCGTGCTGGACGAGCAGGCCGCCCGGCACATGGCGCCCGCCGCGCCGGTGCCGCTCTGGGTCCCGGGCCGGCCGGGCCCGCTCGCCGCTTAGGGCGCGGCCCGGGACCTCACCCGCTCACGAGCCGGCGGTGGCCGCCTCCAGGGTGGTCGCCATCACCGGGCTGGTGAAGGTGTTCGTCGCGTCCCCGGTGGAGGGGTGGTACGAGCCCCACTTGAGGTAGTTGCGGTCGCCGTCCCAGGTGGTGCCCTTGAAGGTGCCCGAGCCGGTGGTGAAGGTCTGCTTCACGCCGTCGAACCAGAAGTCGATGGTGCCGTCGGTCCGGCCCAGCTTGATCTTCAGCGCGTAGGAGTGCCACTGGTTGTTGCTGGTCGGCGTGGTCCAGAGGGTGTGCGCGACGTGGTCGGTGTCCCAC
This sequence comes from Kitasatospora sp. NPDC093806, assembly GCF_040683335.1. Lineage (NCBI taxonomy): Bacteria > Bacillati > Actinomycetota > Actinomycetes > Kitasatosporales > Streptomycetaceae > Kitasatospora > Kitasatospora sp. NPDC093806. The sequence continues at coordinate 64,229 of NZ_JBFBDO010000031.1, read as the reverse complement.
TCCTGGAGGCGGATCCGCCCGGTGGTGGCGTCGATCTCGATCGGGTGGTTCGCCGTGTCGGTGCTCGGCGAGCACTTGAGCTGGAAGACGTAGCGGCTGTTCGTGTCCTTGATGTCCACTTTGGACGACCAGCCGAGGTAGAAGGTGTCGCCCTCCTTCAGGTCGGGGCTGAGCGTCTCGCAGCGCTCCTCGCCCGCGGCCTGGAACGCCCGCCACACACTGCCCTTGACCGGGTCCTTGACGACGCCGAAGTCCCCCGCCGCGCACTGGACGGCGGTGAACGAGGACGGGCCCTTGGCGGTGCTCGGGGTCCACAGGACCTTTCCGGGCACGGCCGCCGAGCTGCTGGCGACGGTGCCGGCGGTCAGCGCGAGCGTGCCGAGCGCGACGAAGCCGAGGGCGGTCCTGCGGTGCTGGGACAGAAGGGACATGCCTCTCCCGGGGTGACGAGTGGCCGGAAACGGATGCCGCCCGGAACCGGGTCCGGCCCGGGCGCACCCGGTGATTCGACCACCTGACGGCCCGTCGGACCAAGCAGCCCGCCCACCGGCGTCCCTTTCGGGCAATCCACCCCCGCCCCAGGGGCCCTGCCAGGGCGTTCCGGGTGGGGCGGTAGCGTCGCGGACACCGCCCGCCGGGCCCCGGCGGGCCCTGTCTCCGGAGGTTCCCTTGCCGCAGATCCTGGTCGACCACTCGGCCGGTCTCGACTTCGACCGTGCCGTCCTCGCGAAGGAGGTGCACCGGGTGATCACCGAGGTGATCGACACCGTCGTGGCGGACTGCAAGACCGTCTTCCGTCCGGCCGAGCGGTACGTGGTCGGCGACGGGACCACGGGCGAGGCGGTGTTGCTGGTGGAGATCAAGATCCTGGCGGGCCGCAGTGCGGAGCAGCGCGCGGAGCTGAGTGCCCGGGTGCTCGCCGTCCTGGAGTCCGTCCTCACCGTGCCCGCCGCGATCGGGGTCGAGATCACCGAACTGGATCGCGCCACCTACCGCTTCGTCCACCACCGGTAGCCGCCGCTCGAACCGGAATTCTGATTCATTTCAGTTTATACATTGGCGCGGCACCGGGGCTTACCCGATCTCTTGACGCGGGTCGTGCGGGTTCAGCACTCTTGGCTCGGCCAGCTGGTGTGGCTGAGACGGAGAGGCTGATCCATCTCAGCTCATGCCCCTCGTGGCCTCGACCACCAGTCGTGGAAGGAGGTGTCCGTCATGAAGAAGATCGTCGTCCGCAAGGCCGGCCCGGTCCGCCTGACCAGCACGGCGCGTGCGCTGTACCTGCCGTGGGACTGCATGGTGCAGGTCTGATCCGCCCCGACGGCGGGGAGGGCGGTGCCGGTCGGGCGCATGACGACCGGCACCGCTCCTTCGCCCGGGCCCCGCCCGCGCCACCCGCCCGCACCACCCGCCCGTGCCTTCGGCCCGCGCCACCCGCCCGTGCCCTCCGCCCGCCCACCTCCCGCAAGGAGGCCCCCGTGCACTCCCCGGTGGACAGCAACTCCGACGCCCCGGGCCCCGACCTGGACCGACCGCTGCCCCTGCGCCGGCTCGTGTACCTGGAGGAGGCCGGCGAGGTCACCATCGGCAGCCCGGAGACCGACACCTACGCCGTCTTCCCGGCCGACGGCGCGGAGCTGGTCCGGACGCTGGCCGACGGCCTCACTCCGCGCGAGGCCGCCGAGCGCTACCGGGCCGCGTACGGCGAGAGCGTGGACATCGCCGACCTCATCGAGGTCCTCGCCGAGCTCGACCTCCTCCGGCCCGCCGACGCCCCGACGGCCGAGACCCCGACGGCCGAGACGGCCGAGAACGCGCCGGTGCGCTGGCAGCGCCTGGGCGGACTGCTGTTCGGCCGGCCGGCGCTGGTCGGCTACGCGCTCGTGACGGTCCTCGCCGCGGTCGAGATGGTCCGGGTGCCCGCCCTGGTCCCACGGACCGACAACCTGTTCTTCACCTCGTCCTACACCCTCGTCGTCCTGCTGCTGTTCTTCGGCCAGGCGCCGCTGCTGGCCCTGCACGAGGCGTTCCACGCGCTGGCCGGACGCCGGCTCGGCCTGCGCTCCCGGCTCTCGGTCGGGCACCGCCTGGTGTACCTGGTGCTGGAGACCTCGCTCGACGGCCTGGTGAGCGTGCCGCGTCGACAGCGCTACCTGCCCATCCTCGCGGGCATGCTGGCCGACGTCCTGGCGATCGCCGCCCTCACCCTGGTCGCCGACGGTACGCGCGGGAGCGCCGCCACCGTCGCCCGGCTCTGCCTCGCGATGGCCTACGCCACCGTGCTGCGCCTGGCCTGGCAGGGCTTCTTCTACCTGCGCACCGACCTCTACGTACTGCTCAGCACCGCACTGGGCTGCGTGAACCTACACGCGGCCGCGGTCGACGTGCTCCGCAACACCACCCGGCGGATCACCGGGCGGCCGCCGGTGGACCTGGAGGCCCACCACCCCGTCGACCGGCGCGTCGCCCGCTGGTACTCCTGGCTGATGGTGGTGGGCTACGCCTTCACCCTGTCGATGTTCGCCGGCGTCGTCGTCCCCACGGCGTACCGGCTGCTGCACGACGTCTGGTCGCGGATGACCGGTCACGGATCGACGGCCGCCCGACTGGACTCGATCGTCCTGCTGCTGCTGAGCCTCGGGCAGACCGCCGCCGTCGTGGTCCTGGCCGTGCGGGAACGTCGCGCCGCCCGGCGCCCCGCCCCCGCCCGGACGGCCTGACCCGTCCGGACCGAGCCACCTGCCCACCCCGCCACCCGCGCCACCTCCTCGTCACCGCACGAAAGGCAGCTGTGCCATGGCCGAACACCGCCACCACTGGGTCCGCGCCGCCGGGCGCCACGCCCGCGCCGAGTCCCGCGCGACGCTCGACCTACCGCCCGTGCTCGCCGTGGTGAACGCCGACCGCCGTCTGCGCGGGCCCTACACGGCGGTCGGGTCGATCCTGCGGGCGACCGTCCCCGACGCGCTCGCGCGCTGTCCGGAAGCCGTCACCGGGCACGACATCGAGCTCCTCTCGACCACCCCCGAACTCCGTGGCCTGGTGCCCGCCACCCGGGAGACGCTCACCTCGCTCGCCGTGCCCAAGGAGCGCACCCGCTTCTACTCCGCGCTGCGCACCCTGCGGATCGCCCACGGCCTGGTCGAGTTCCTGGGGGCGTACCTGCGCGCCCTCGGAGCGGGCCCGCGCACCCTGGTCGTCGAGGACGCGCACCGGGCGGACCCCACCGACGGCGAGTTCCTGGCCGTCCTGCTGCGGCGGATCGACCCGGCACTGCTGACCGTCGTCGTGACCACCGGTACCGAGCCGCTGGAGCGTCCGACCGGTCCGGGCCGCGAGACGCTGCCCGACGCGCTCGCCGCCCACTGCGCTGTGCTCGACCCGACCGGCCCGGAGCCCCTGGTCGGCCCGGAGCCCGCGACCGGTCCGGAGCCGGCGGCCGGCCGGGGGAGGGCCGAGCTCGGTCGCGCCCTCATCGCCGCCGACGGCGTCGGTGACGACCCCGCCGCGCTCGCCGCCTACCTAGCGCTCCCGGCCGACGAGCGCGCTCGCCTGCACGACCTGCGGCGCGCCGAACTGGAGACGGCCGGCGAGCCCTCGCTGTGGCTGGGGGCCATCGCGTGGCACGCGGAGCACGGCAGCGACCCGGCGGGCGTCGGGGCGGACACCCTGCGGCACGCCCTGGACCACTGCATGGACCTCGGCTACTACCACGCCGTCGTGGACCTCGGCGAGCGCGGCCGGCGGCTGGTGACGCACGAGACCAACCCGAACCACTGGTGGGCCTTCACCACCAAGATGACCACCTCGTTCGCCGCGCTCGGCCTCGCGGAGCGGGCCCTGCCGCTGTACGACGAGGCGCGCGCGCTCAGCGCCTCGCCCGAGGTCCACATGCAGGCCGCGTACGCCACCGCCATGCTGCACACCCGGCATTTCGAGGCCGGTCGCCGCGATCACGGGCTGGCCCGGGCCTGGGTCAACCAGGCCATCGCCTTCGCCCGCTGGCACCCGGACCCGAAGGAGCGGGAGGCGCGGGTCGTGTTCAACCGCAACGGGCTCGCGCTGATCGAGGTCCACCAAGGCCGCCCGGCCGCGGCGCTGGAGCTGCTGGACGCCTGCATCGCCCGGCTGGACGAGACGCTGGAGCCCGACGAGCACGCGCTGCACCGCTCGGTGCTGCTCTACAACCGGGCCCAGGTGCACGCGGCACTCGGCCACCACACCGAGGCCGTCGCCGACTACACCGCGGTGATCGCGTGCGACCCCAACTACGCCGAGTACCACTTCGACCGCGGCATGCTCTGGCGCGACCTCGGTGAGCCGGAGCGGGCGCTGGCCGACTACGAGCACGCCATCCGGCTCTCCCCGCCCTTCCCCGAGGCCTACTTCAACCGGGCGGACGTCCTGGCCGAGCTGGGCGACACCGACGCCGCGGTCGCGGACTTCGGGTACGTGCTCCAGCTCGACCCGGAGTTCGAGGAGGCGCGGATCAACCGGGCCGCCCTGCTGCTCGAAGCGGGCGCCCACGAGCTCGCCCGGGCGGACCTCGCCGCCGGGCTGGAGCGCAACCCGGGGAACGCCCGACTCCTCTGTCTCAAGGGGCAGTTGCTGGCGGCGGAGGAGGACCTCGCGGCGGCGGCCGCGGTCTACGCGGAGGCGGTCGAGGTCGATCCCGGCTCGGCCGAGGCGTGGGCCCTGTTCGGGGAACTCCGTTACCGGCAGGGCGACCTGGCCGGCGCCGGCAGCCACCTGGCCCGCGCGGTCGAGCTGTCCACGGAGTCGGGCATCCGGTTTAACCTGGCCGTGGTCCACCACGACGCGGGCCGGTACGGCGAGGCCGTCCGGCTGCTGGACGAGGTGGTGGAGGCGACCGAGGACGTCGACGCGCGCCTCCAGCGGGCCCGCTGCCTGCTCGGGCTGGACCGGATCGAGGAGGCCAGGGCCGATCTGCTCGCCTGCCTGGAGGCCGACGCCGGGGCCGCGGAGCAGGTGTACGGGCTGATGCCCGAACTGGCCCGGGGCTGAGTCGTCCGTCGCCGCACCGCCGGGTCCGGCTCCGCGTCGCGGGGTCCGGCCCCGCCCGCGACACGGGCGGGGAGGTCGGGCAGGGAGCCGGGCGGGCCTCACCGCGCCCCGGCGACCTCGGCCAGTTCCACGCGCACCCGGCGCCGGACATGGGCCATCACCGGTGAACGGCGGTAGACGGCGGCCACCTTGACCAGCCACGCCGCCTCCTCGCGGAGACCGGCCGTGAGCGGGCTCGGCACCCAGCGTGCGGTGGGGTCGACGGGGAACCGGTGCCCGGCACGGGCCGCCTCCAACGCGGCGGCGATCGCGGCCGCCTCGACCAGGACCTCGAACTCCTCCGTCCCGGTCGGCCGGACCACCTCGGCCACCCAGCACGGCACCCGGGGATGCAGATGCGGACGGAGGGCCAGCTGGCCGTCCCGGATCTCGATGATCCGGCGGAACAGCGCGAACCGGAGGTCGCCGCGCCGACCGCTCCCGGGGCCGAACCACGGCTCGGACGCGGCGAGTTCGATCTCCGGCCGCTCCGACCGCAGGGTCGACCAGAGCGGTCCGAGCCGGTGCAGGTCGGACCAGTCGCGGACCGCTCCGCCCCAGTCGGCCCGGCCGCCGGCCGGACGCGGCGTCCGACCCGCTCCGCCGCCCGTCCCGGTCGCTCCGCTGTTCATCCCGGTCGCTCCGCCGACGCCGCCGTCCCGGTCACCCATGGCGCAGCACCGGGCCGCGCGCCCGCGATCCGCCGGTCCCGGAACCCAGCCGGAGGACGCCCTCGGCCAGCCGGCCGACCACCGACACCCGTTGACGCCGCAGGACCCGGTGCAGGGCCAGCGAGGCGACGAGTTCGGCCTCCCGCTCCTGCCGCTGCGTGTACGCCGACCGCCCGAGCACCCGGCGGACCAGCTCGCCCGACAACCGGGGCGTCAACGCCTCCCGGACGTCCTCGCCGAGCACCGCGCCGGTCCCGGCGTGCCGGCAGAGGAGGTGGCCGATCTCGTGCAGCACGATGTGCTGTTGGTGCAGTGCGGTGGTGTCGACGGCGTAGCCGATGTAGTCCGCGCGGTCGGTACTGACCAGCACACCGCAGGGCGAGTGCGCGGGGCCGGAGAGCGGGATCAGCTCGATGGGTCTGCCCCGCAGCCGGGTGAGCGAGTCCGTCAGGGCCCGGAGGCCGAAGGGCTCCGGGAGCGGTATCGAGTCCGCGACGCCACGACATCGGAGCCAGAGACCCCGCTCGATTCCACCCGGATGCCCCATGCCGGTACCCCCCGCCGCTCCACCGCCCAAGTCGGGAGGCGATCCTACGGACGGGGGCGCTCCGGGAGAACCGGTTCGACAGCGATTGCCACTAGCTGCCGCCGGACGTGCCGCTCGACCCGCCGCCGGACCCGTCACCGGACCCGCCGCCGGGTCGGCCGGCGGCCTCGCGGCGGGCGATCGCCTCGATCATGTCGCTGATCGTGCCCAATCCCTCGGGCGACAGCGCCACCGCGCGCAGCGCCACGTCCCGCACCCCGGCGTCCCGCAGCGCGCCGAGCAACGCCAGTTCCTCGGTGATCCGCACGCTCTGCCGGTCGTCGAAGAAGTACGCGGGAGGCACCATGAAGAACTGCGCCAGGGCCTCCAGATGGCGCTTCGTCGGGTTGTCCCGGCGGCCGGTGCGGAGCTGCCACAGATAGGTCGCCGAGAACGTCTCGCCGGTCGCCTCCCGGCAGGCCCGGGCGACCTCCTCGTGGCTGTACGGCTCGCGGTCGGGACGGCGGACCACGTCGAACAGGCGGTCCAGCTTCGCTGCGAGCGTGGACGCACCGGAGTCTGCTCCGGACACGGCGCACCTCCTCCCTCACCCCTGCGGCCACGCCCCGTGCGGGTGCGGATCGTCCACTCGTGACCGGCCGCCCATTGTAGGGGCTGTCCGGGAGTTCCCGCCGGGCGCCGATGTCGGCTGCCCACCCGGGCGGGAACACGATCGCCCCGGCCGTGGCGGCCGGGGCGATCGTGGTTGGACGGGGCGGGGCCGCGGGCCCCGTGGCTCAGACGGTGACCCGCTCCGGCCGCTCGGTCGTGACCGCTTCGGCGCTCCGCTCCGCCTCGGTGCTCGGCTCCGCGTCGGCGGGCGCGTTCTCCCGGGGGACGGGCAGCAGGGCCATGACCGCGCCGGAGACCAGGATGGTCGCCGCCCAGGCGAGGCCGTACCGGCCGACCGGGGTGTCGGACAGCGGGCCGGCGAACCAGTCGCACTTGGTGAAGGCCAGCCCGACCAGCAGCGCGACCACCCACGACACCATCGCCTGCCAGCAGAAGCCGCCGACGTACCAGTAGCGGCTGTTCCGGCTGGTGTCCATCAGCGCGGCCGCGTCGTAGCGCACCGCGCGCGAGCGGCGGCGGAACATGTCCACCGCGTAGACGCCGATCCAGGCGGAGAAGGAGACGGCGAGCAGGATCAGGAAGGTGATGAAGGAGCCCAGGAAGCTCGTGGCGACCAGCATCAGCAGCAGACCGCCGACCAGCGAGATCACGGCGTTGATGCTGACGGCCATGGCGCGCGGCAGCCTGACGCCCATGGTCTGGGCGGTGAAGCCGGCCGAGTACATGGAGAGGCTGTTGATCAGCAGCATGCCCACGATCGCGGTGAGCAGGTACGGCACGGCCAGCCAGGTCGGCAGCAGGTCGCCCAGGAAGGAGACCGGGTCCGCGGCGTCCGCCAGGCCGGGCGAGGCCACCGCCATCACGGCGCCCATCAGCACCATCGGCACCATCACCAGGCCCGCGCCGGAGACCGTCACCCCGACGATGTTCCGTCCGGAGGCGGAGTGCGGGAGGTAGCGGGCGAAGTCGGGCCCGGTGGGGACCCAGCTGATGCCGCCGGCGGCGATGGTCCCGATGCCGGCGATCATCATCGCGGTGGTGCCCGCGGGCTTGGCGAAGACCTCGTGCCAGTCCATGGTCGCGACCAGGTAGCCGAGCACCAGGACGCTGAAGACGCCGAAGAGGTAGGTCGACCAGGTGTTGCAGACGTTCAGCGCCTTCCGGCCGAGGCCGGAGACCAGGAAGGTGCAGGCGACGAAGGCGAAGAGCGTGATGACGATCAGCGCGGTGTTGCTCCGGACGCCGAGGAGCAGGTCGAGGACGGTCAGTACCGCGTACGCGCCGGTGACGGCGTTGATCGTCTCCCAGCCGAACCGGGCGATCCAGAGGATCGCGCCGGGGAAGAGGTTGCCCCGCACGCCGAAGGTGGCCCGGGAGAGCGTGGCACCCGGGGCCCCGCCCCACTTGCCGGAGACCGAGAGCAGTCCGACCATCCCGAAGGAGGCGAGCGCGGCGCACGCGGCGACGATCAGGACCTGCCAGAAGTTCAGCCGGTTGAACACCACCAGGGCCGCGCCCATGGTGAGCAGCAGCACACTGATGTTCGCCGCGACCCAGGTCGGGAACAGCTCGCGGACTCTGCCCCGGCGCTCGTGGTCCGGGACGGGTTCGATACCGCGGGTCTCCATCGCGCCGTCGGTCTCGGCGGTGGACGGGTTGTCCATGAGGGTGGCTCCGTGCGTGTGAAGCGGGAGATCGATCGAGGGGATCAATCAGGCAAAGTGCACATCTTTAGAAGTCTTCGCGCGTAGAACGAAGGTTGGGTCATCCTACTTTGTCCGCTAAGGCCCAGGACGCCACCCGGCCCCTCGGCGCCCCTGTCGCCGGGGTCGTGGCACAGGCCGAGCCTCGGTGGACGCCCGTTCGTGCCCCCGCCCGAGGGCCGGAGCCGGCACCGATGGATGATGTCCGCCGTGACACCTGACGCGGTTGCGGAGTTCGAACGATCCCGTTCACACCTGTTCGGCCTGGCCTACCGGCTGCTCGGTTCGGCCGCGGAGGCGGAGGACGTCGTGCAGGATGCCTTCCTGCGCTGGCATCGCGTGGAGGCCGGAACCGTGGTCTCGGCTCCGGCGTGGCTGGCCAAGGTGGTCACCAACCTGTGCCTGAACCGGCTGACCTCGGCCCGGGCGCGACGGGAGAGCTACGTCGGGTCGTGGCTGCCGGAACCCGTTCCGACGGCCGGCGGAGCCCTCGGTCCGCTGGACACCGCGGAGCGGCGGAACTCCGTGTCGATGGCGCTCCTGGTGTTGTTGGAGCGACTCAACCCGGTGGAACGCGCGGTGTTCGTCCTGCGCGAGGCGTTCGACTACAGCCACCGGGAGGTCGCCGGGATCCTGGAGGTGTCCGAGGCGAACAGCCGACAGCTGCACCGGCGTGCCCGCCTGCGCCTCGGCGACGTTGCCGACGGGCCCGGTCAGCACGCCGACCGACTCGATCGCGGCTGCCGGACGGACCTGGTGGCGCGGTTCCTGGCCGCCGCGGAGGAGGGCGACCTACGCGGTCTTGAGGAACTGCTGGCAGCGGATGTGACCGTGTGGGTGGACGGGGGCGGCCGGGTCGGCGCCGCTCGACGCCCCGTCATCGGCCTCTCCCGTGTGGCGCGCTACCTGGTGGGAGCCTTGGAGGCGGCTGGGCGGCCGATCCGGCTCGTGGCGTCGGAGGTCAACGGCGAGCTCGCCGGTCTCGCGCTGGCGGATACCCGGTTGGTGGGCGTGCTGGTGGCGGAGACGGCGGGCGGCCGGATCAGCCGCGTTCACATCGTCGCCAATCCCGACAAACTGCAGTTCGCGGCCCGGTTGTCACATTCGGAAGCGCTGTCCGGTTCTTGAGGGGTGAACCCGACAGCCGTGCGGGCCCGGCCACGTCGCCGGGGCCGCGCCTTCACGAAGGTGGCACCCCCATGACAGACCCGATCCTGGTGACGGGCGGTACCGGCAGGCTCGGCCGCGTGCTCGTGCCCCGCCTCGTCGCCGCCGGACACACCGTCCGTGTGCTGAGCCGCAGCCCGCGGCAAGCCCGGACGGGAGCCGGGCACGACCGGGTGACCGGCGACCTGCTGACCGGGGACCTGCTGACCGGGGACGGCTTGGGCGGGGCCGTCGCCGGAGCGGGTACCGTGATCCACTGCGCCACCGGTAACGACCGCACGGACGTCGAGGCCACTCGCAACCTGATCGCGGCGGCGTTGCGGGCCGGCCGCCCGCACCTGGTCTACGTGTCCATCGTCGGCGTCGATCGGGTGGGCCTGGCCTATTATCGCGCGAAGCTGGAGTGCGAACGGCTCCTGCGGAGTTCGGGTCTGCCGTGGACGGTCCAGCGTGCCACCCAGTTCCACGACCTGGTCGCCTGGATGTGCTCCGTCCAGCGATGGCTGCCGGCGATCCTGATGCCCTCCGGCGTCGGCTTTCAGCCCATCGACGTCGGTGAGGTGGCGGACCGGCTCCGCTCGCTCGCCGATGCGGGTCCGCAGGGGCGAGCGGACGACATGGGCGGGCCCGAGGTACGGGCCGCCGTCGACCTGGCACGGACCTGGGTGAGGGCGCACGGTCGGTGCCGCCCCGTGCTCGCGGTGCCGGCGCCTGGAGCCGCCTTCCGCGCCTACCGGGACGGGGCCCACCTCGCTCCCGAGCGCGCCGTCGGGCGGATCACCTTCGAGGAGTACCTGTCCTCCGCCGGCCTCGTCGCAGGGCGGCGCGGATGAGCGCGCGAGCCTGGCTCCGTGCGGGCCTGGCCTTCCTCGCCGTGGCACAGTCCGCCGTCGGGTGCTGGGCGCTGCTGGCCCCGCGCTCGTTCTTCGACATTCCCTGGGTGGGTATGGGGATGCCGTACAACGCCCATCTGATGATGGACTACGGCGCGATGAGCCTGGCCACCTCCGTGGGCCTGTGCGTGGGTGCCGTCACGATGCAACGGCTCGTCGTCCGTACGGCCCTCGCGGTGTACCTCGCCTTCGCCGGGCCTCATCTGCTGATCCACGTTCACCTGCTGCACCACCTTCCGGCCGGCCAACGTGTGCCGCTGCTGTCCGCACTGGCGGCGGCGGCCGTGATCCCGCTCCTGCTGCTGGCGCTCACCGGCAGGCATGCCGACGGAGGACCGGGCCGTCCGTGAGCCGCCCCGTTCGCCGTCGTCGCCGGGGCCGACACCAGGGCCTCCTCGGACGAGCCGCGTCGCGGCCGGGAGATCATGGTGCTTTCAGCGTGTGGTCCCGGGGCCCTTCTCGGGCCACGGTCGAGTGGAACAGGTACACGGGATGAAGGTCGGGTTCGGGTGGAAGCTGCACGGGGACGGGCGTGCGCCGCGGCCCGGGGCTGTGGTGCGGCCGGACGAGCGGTTGTCCTGGGGGCGGACGGTCGGACTCGGGGCGCAGCACGTGGTGGCCATGTTCGGGGCCACCTTCGTGGCGCCCATCCTCATGGGGCTGGATCCGAACCTCGCGGTGATGCTGTCGGGTGTGGCGACGATCTTCTTCCTGCTGGTGACGCAGGGCCGGATCCCGTCGTACCTGGGCTCCAGCCTGTCGTTCGTGGGCGTGGCCGCGGTGATCAAGGCACAGGGCGGTGACACGGCGACGGTGACGGGCGCGCTGCTGGTGGCGGGCGCGGTGCTCGCTGCCTGCGGCGCGGTGGTGCGGGGGCTCGGGGCGAAGGTGGTGCACGCGGTGCTGCCGCCGGTGGTGACCGGCGCGGTGGTGATGCTGATCGGCTTCAACCTGGCGCCGGTGGCGGCGGGGACGTACTGGCCGCAGGACCAGTGGACGGCGCTGCTGGTGATGGCGTTCACGGGGTTGGCGCTGGTGGTGCTGCGGGGGTTCTGGTCGCGGATCGCGATCTTCCTGGGGCTGGTGTTCGGCTACGCGGTGTCGTGGCTGTTCGACCGGATCTTCGGGAAGATCAACTCTCCGGTCGGCGGCGGGGCCGCGACGGAGCACTGGCGCCTGGACCTGTCGGGCGTGGGGAAGGCGGACTGGGTCGGTCTGCCGTCGCTGCACGCGCCGAGCTTCTCGGCGTCCGCGATCCTGGTGGCGCTGCCCGTGGTGGTGGCGCTGATCGCCGAGAACGCGGGGCACGTGAAGGCGGTCTCGGAGATGACGGGTGACCCGCTGGACGACCGGATGGGCACCGCGATCATGGCGGACGGCACGGCGACGGTGCTCTCCACGGCGGTGGGCGGTCCGGCGACGACCACGTACGCGGAGAACATCGGCGTGATGGCGGCGACCCGGGTGTACTCGACGGCGGCGTACTGGTGCGCGGCCGGCTTCGCGATCCTGTTCGGCCTGTGCCCGAAGTTCGGCGCGGTCGTCGCGGCGATCCCGGGCGGCGTGCTGGGCGGGATCACGGTGGTGCTGTACGGCATGATCGGTCTGCTGGGCGCGCAGATCTGGATCCACAACAGGGTCGACCTCACCAACCCGCTCCACCTCGTGCCGGTCGCGGCCGGCGTCATCGTGGGCATCGGAAACGTCACCCTGAAGTTCACCGACGACTTCGAGCTCGGCGGCATCGCCCTGGGCACCCTGATCGCCCTGCTCGGCTACCACGGCCTGCGCGCCCTGGCCCCCGCCCACCTCAAGCACCCGGCCGCCGACGGCCCCCTGCTCGACGAGGGCACCAGCTCCTACGACGACGACACCCGGGACCGGGGCTGACGCAGCCCGCCCCCTGACGGAGCCCGGCCTCAGGGACGGGGGCCCTCGCAGCGGCGGCCCGCCGCGGCGAGGGCGCTTCGCCGGATGATCCCGACGCCCGGACGGATCAGGAGCCAGTAGGCGGCGAACCGGCGCCTTGCGCGGGCATCGGTTCCCTGGATGCGGGTCTCGGTCACCAGCCGCGACCCGGTGCCGTGGGCGACCACCTCGTGGGAGATCACGGCCTTCGCGTAGCCGGGTTCGCCGAAGGCCAGGAACCCCGCGCCGTCGCGCAGCGGCGCCGGCTCGCGCGGCACCGGGCTCCAGAACCGTGCGACGCGGCCCAGCACCAGGGCGCGCCCGGGTTCCTCGGCCAGTGTCACCCAGCGGTCGCCCCGGCGGAACAGGTCGGCCAGCGGCACGGACCGGTCGAGGAGGTCGGGCCCCTTCCCGCGCAGCCGGGAGGGCAGGGTCCGCAGCGCCAGCAGCATCCGGGGGAGCGGGAGTTCGGCCAGCGTCACCGCGTTCAGCGCCGCCCAGACCTCCTGCGGCGGTGCGGCGAGGGTGATGCCGTGGACGGTGCGGTGGCCGTAGGCGGGCAGGAACCGGTCGAGCGTCTGGTCCATCGGGGGCGGCCTTCCTGGATCGGGGGCGAGTGTGGGGGGCCGGCGGTGCGGCCGCCACCAGCGTGTCCGCCCGACGCCCCCGACGGCCAGCCCCCGGGGCACGAACACCGCTACCTCCGACGGGGGTTGACAGAAACATCCGGCGACGTGACGCCCTGACCCGGGAGCAGATCGGTTCGTAGACCCTGCTATCGTCTGCCGTCATGAACACGGGTGGGGCTCGTCCCACCACCGCCCCAGGGAGAAGTTCCACCGTGCGTCGTCCCACCCTCGCGGCCACCGCCGCGGTCACCGTCATAGCCCTGGCCGTGCTCACCGGCTGCGACGGCGGTAGCGACGGCGGCAGCGTCGACCGGTCGGCTCCGTCGGCCGGATCCGCCACGCAGACCGCCCTCGACCCGGCGGACTTCGACCCGGCGGCGGCCGTGGCGAGAGCGAGCAAGGAGCCGTACGCCGTCTCGATCCGAGCGACGACGGAGCCCCTGATCCTCACCGTCACCGCCCGGCAGAACTTCAACACGGAAGTTCCCACCGGCCGCCAGGAACGCAAAGTCGGCGGCACCACCCGGGAGGTCGTCATCACCGCCGACGGCCAGTACCACCGCATCGACGGTCCCGGCGGCCCCTGGCGGAAGACGCCGATCCCGATGCCCTCCATCGCCAAGGAGTTCGACCTCACCGGCTACGCCCCGGCGCTGCTCTCCCTCGGCCCGGCCGCGCGTAAGGGCATGGAAACCCGCGACGGCGTCCCCGTCTTCCACCTCTCCGGCCACCTGGACCTGGAGCACCTCGCCAAGGTCTCGGCCCTCGCCCGTGACGACGTCGAGTCGAGCGGCGCCACGGGCATCGACCTCGACCAGTGGATCGACGTCCAGGGCCGCACGCGCTACGCCGAGAAGCGCATGGTGGTGGACGGGGCCCCGATCGTCCTCACGATGGCCTTCGGCGACTACGGCCCGCCCGAGACCGTCGACGCCCCGACCGTCACCACCGTCTGACCGCACCCGATGAACGGGCCGTGCCCCGCACCGGATCGGTCGTGCTCGGTAGGGCCGCTGGTGGCGGGGCACTCTCGCCGTGTCAGGCGCGGCGGGTGCGGTCCAGGTGGCGGGTGAGGGCGGCCGCGAACTCGGCGGGGTGGCTGAGGTGGGGTGCGTGGCCGGCGCCGACGATGGTGTGGACGGTGGCGGCGGGTAGGCGTTCGGCGAGGATCCCGGTGATCCGGCGGACGGCGGGCGGGCCGTCGGTGCCCACCGTGAAGGTGATCGGGACGGGGCCGGCGGCCAGCGCGGCGAGGTCCAGCGCGTAGTGGTCGGGGTCGCGGAACTGCTCCAGGAACGTACGGGCGTTGGCCGCGAGCATGGCTCGCTGCGGTCCGGCGAACAGCTCCCGCCAGTGCTCACCGAAGGCGACCTTCTCCGCGAAGAGCGCGACGGCGTCCTCGGCGCGGCCCGCCTCGATGTACGCGGCCACCGTGCCGACGTGGGCCCGGGCCGCCTCGCGCATCGGTTCGCCGACCGGGTCGCCGGCGAGCAGGGGGAAGACGGGTGGCTCGTGGACCAGCACGCTGCGGACCGGTTCCGGGTGGCGGGCGGCGGCCATGAGTGCGACGAGGGCGCCGTAGGAGTGTCCGACCACGTGGGCGCTGCCGCCGGTGAGCTCGTTGATCACTGCGACGAGATCGTCGACGTGCTCGTGGATCACGGTCCGGCCGGGCGCGCTGCTGCCGGAGTGGCCGCGCCGGTCGTAGCGGACGGCTGTGACGCCCGGCGGGAGCAGCGGGACGACGCCGTCCCAGCTGGTGTGGTCGTCGAAGGAGCCGTGTACGAACACCACCGGTGTGGTGGCCTGGGCGGTGTGCCAGCTCAGCTCGGCGCCGCCGGTCCGGAGGCGGCCGGAGCGGTGAATGGTGGTGGCGGGCGGGGGAGTTGCCCGGGTTGCGAGATCCATGCCGGGAAGGGAATCATGGCATCTGTCAGACCGTCAATCATTGACCGTCCAGCGAGTTCGGAGAGCAGATGCTGAAGGTCGGGTCGAGTTCACGCGTCGAGCGGATCACGGAGGTTGTGCTGGAGGAGATCGCCTCCGGGCGCTGGGGAGTGGGTGACCGCATCCCGCCCGAGCCGGTGCTGATGGACCTTCTCGGCGTCGCCAGGAACACGATGCGCGAGGCGGTTCGGGCGCTGGCCCATGCCGGTGTGCTGGAGATCCGGCACGGGGACGGCGTCTACGTGCGGGCGCGCACCGACACGGAGGGGATCCTGCGGCGACGCTTCGGCGCGGTGGACCTGCGCGAGATCCTCGCCGCGCGACGGGCCCTCGAAGTGGAGGCGGCGCGGGCGGCGGCCGAGCATCGCACCTCCGAGGACCTGGACCGGCTCGCCGACGCCTGGCAGCGGCTCCACGGCGACGGCGAGGACGAGGCCGCCGGGGTCGCGGCCGGAGTCGCCTTCCACCGTGCGCTGGTGGAGGCCTCGCACAACGTCGTCCTGATCGAGCTGTACCAGGGACTGACCAGTGCGGTGGCCGAGAGCCTGCGGCGCTCCAACGCCCTCGGAGGCCTGCCCGAACCGCCGGTCCATCTGCATGGAGGCCTCTACGAGGCGATCCGTTCCGGTGATCCGATCCGGGCTGCGGCGGAGGCGGCCAAGCCCCTCGACGCCATGATCGACGCGCTTGGATCGGCGGCGACGAAGGCGGCGCGGATCGCGTGACTCGACGGCAGGGGAGCCGGGCTCGTCGAGTGCCCGGTGGATGCCGTCCGGGGCGGGGGAGTCGATCGGTGGGGCGGGCGACCGTTCCGGGGCCCGGTGTCACGTGGGGGGACCGACGGGTCCTCCTCCCTCTCATGGGCATGTCACGAGAGGGAGGAGGGAGTGCCCACACGGTGGGAGCGAGGGGGCCTCAGGCCCCGTCGCCGGCGAGGAGGGTGAAGAGGGGGGCCAGGCCGGCGGTGCGGACCGAGTCGGCCAGGGGGGCGAGGTCGGCGCAGATCTTGTCCACGCCGTCCTCACCCAGGACGGACAGGCCGCCCGACCAGGAGAGCTCGTCGGTCTGGCGCTCCACCCGGTCGCGCAGCTCGCGGCCCTCGGGGGTGAGGGTGCCGGAGGCGGCGTCCAGCAGGCCGCGGGCGACCAGGGTCTCGGCCGCCTCGGACCACTGCTCCGGTGTCCAGCCCCGCAGTTCGCGCATCATCTCGGACCGGCCGAGTTCGGCGGTGAGCAGGTGGTGGG
The DNA here is from genome assembly GCF_040683335.1 of Kitasatospora sp. NPDC093806. NCBI lineage: Bacteria > Bacillati > Actinomycetota > Actinomycetes > Kitasatosporales > Streptomycetaceae > Kitasatospora > Kitasatospora sp. NPDC093806. The sequence continues at coordinate 47,844 of NZ_JBFBDO010000031.1, read as the reverse complement.
ACTGGAGCCCGGTGACGCCGGCGGTGACCCAGGCGGCCAGGTGTCCGTCGCCGCGGTGCTCCCGGACGGTGCTGGCGAGCTGCCACAGTGCCGCGACCGGGTCCTCCGGGAGCGGGAGGGCGGCGTTGGCGGCGCCGAGCGGGCGGCCGGTCGGGTCGAGCGACGACCGCAGCACGGCCAGCCGCGCGACCAGCGGCTCGGCGATCTCCTCGGTGATGCCGGCCTCCCGGAGCAGTTCGCCCGCGAGGGTGTTCCGGCGCTCGATGCACCGCGCCGGCGGCACCAGCGCCCATGCGGCGGGGACGGACTTGCCCACCATCTCCGGGGCGAAGCCGCCGAACGCGGCGACCACCGGCGCGGCGTCCACCGCGCCGAGCGGCGCCGAGCGGAAGGCGATCAGGGTCATCCAGAATCCCCGGAGACCGAGTTCCTTCCCGACGGCCCGGGTGTGCTCCACCGACAGCGCCGGCTGGTAGAGCGCCTCCAGGCTGTGCCAGAGCCGCCGCGCCGGGTGCGTGCTCATGCGCCCACCTCTCCCGGGACGCGCAGGATCAGGGCGGAGCCCTGGCCCCCGCCGCCGCACAGCGCGGCGGCGCCGACGCCGCCACCGCGGCGCTTGAGTTCGAGCGCGAGGGTGAGCACGAGGCGGGCACCGGACATGCCGAGCGGGTGCCCCAGGGCGAGCGCGCCGCCGTTGACGTTGACCTTGGCCTCGATCTCCTCCTCCCCGAGCCCGAGTTCGCGCGCGGAGTGCAGGCCGACCGCCGCGAACGCCTCGTTGAGCTCGATGAGGTCCAGGTCGTCGACCGACAGGTTCTCCTTGCCCAGCGCGTGCCTGATCGCGTTGGACGGCTGCGCCAGCAGGGAGTTGCCGGGGCCGGCCACGTTGCCGTGGGCGCCGATCTCGGCCAGCCATTCGAGGCCGAGCTCCTCGGCCTTGGCCTTGCTCATCACGACGACGGCGCAGGCGCCGTCGGAGATCTGCGAGGCCGAACCGGCGGTGATGGTGCCGTCCGGGCCGAACGCGGGGCGGAGCCTGGCCAGCGCCTCGACCGTGGTGTCCGGCCGGACGCCCTCGTCGGTGTCGACCAGGACCGGGTCGCCCTTGCGCTGCGGGACCTCGACCGGCACGACCTCCTCGGCGAACCGGCCGCTGCTGATCGCGGCGGCGGCGCGCCGGTGCGAACGCGCCGAGAACGCGTCCTGGTCCTCGCGGGAGATGCCGACCTTCGCGGCGTCCTGGTCGGTCAGCGCACCCATCAGGATGTCGTCGAAGGGGTCGGTGAGACCGTCGTGCGCCGTGACGTCCAGCAGTTCGACCGGCCCGTACTTGGTGCCGGTACGGGAGCCGGGCAGCACGTGCGGGGCGTTGGTCATCGACTCCATGCCGCCCGCGACCACGATGTCGAACTCGCCCAGGCGGATCAGCTGGTCGGCCAGGGCGATCGCGTCCAGGCCGGACAGACAGACCTTGTTGACGGTCAGGGACGGCACGCTCATCGGGATGCCGGCCCGGACGGCGGACTGGCGGGAGGGGATCTGCCCCTGGCCGGCCTGCAGCGCCTGACCCATGATCACGTACTGCACGGCCTCCGGCGCGAGGCCCGCCCGGTCCAGCGCCCCCTTGATCGCCACGGCGCCCAGGTCGACCCCGGAGAGGTCCTTCAGCGAGCCCAGCAGCCGGCCCATCGGTGTCCGCACTCCACCGATGATCACAGAGCTTGACATGTTTCTCCCATGCAACGACGACTGATGTCTTCTGGATTATCGGACCCGGCCGTCAGCTGGTCGACCCCGCAGGGGAGTTGCTCGCGTGGGGCAGGCGCAGCGCGATCAGGGCTCCGACCACCCCCGTGGCGGCCATCACGAGCGCGGTGACGAAGCCGGCGTGCGGCGCGTCGGACGGGGCGTGCATGAGGTTCAGCAGCACCGAGCCGAAGACCGCGACCCCGATGACCTGGCCGAGCTGCATCACCGTGGTCAGCACACCGCTGGCGTCCGCCGCGTTGGCCGGCGGCACCTTCCAGAGCGCGATGGTGAACAGCGGGCTGAACGCCGACCCCATGCCGAGGCCGAAGAGCAGGATGCAGATCTCCATCCAGACGGAAATGTGACCGGAATCCATGGCGAGGGCGAGCCCGATCAGCGCCAGCATGGTGAGCGACAGGCCCGCCGTGGGCAGCAGCCGGTGCCACTTCGCGGGCAGCTTGCGCCAGTTCATGCTGGCGAAGCCGAAGGCGCACGCACTGGGCAGGAACACCAGCCCGGCGGCCAGCGCGCCGTGGTTCAGGCCGGTCTGCACGAAGAACGCGATCAGGAACAGGATCGCGCCGTAGTTCGCGGTCGCGGCGAGCAGCGCCAGCGCGCCCGCCACCATGCCGGGCGCGCGCAGCAGCGCGCCGTGGACCAGCGGTGAACCGCCGGTCCTGGTGGCCCGGTTCTCGACCGCCACGAAGGCCAGCGCGAAGACCACGCTCAGCGCCAGGCTCACCCACGTCCACGCGGGCCAGTCCAGCTCGTGCCCGAGGACCAGCGGCAGCACCAGCGCGATCACCGCGAGGGACAGCGTGGCCAGGCCCGGCAGGTCGAGCTTGCGGGCCGGATTGCCGGGGTCCTTCGGCAGCGTGCGCGCCCCGGCGATCAGCAGCACCAGGCCGACGGGCACGTTGACCAGGAACACCGGCCGCCAGTCGGTGCCGAGGATGTCGGCGCTGACCAGCACGCCGCCGGCGATCTGGCCGACGATCGCGCCGCCGGCGATCACCGTGGCGTAGGCGCTGAGCGCCTTGGCCCGGGCGGCGTCGGCGAAGTTCAGCTGGATGAGGCTGAGCACCTGCGGCACCATCAGCGCGGCCCCGGCCCCCTGCACGAAGCGGAAGACGATCAGGGCCGGCGCCGACCAGGCCAGGCCGCAGGCGAGCGAGGCCGCCGTGAAGACGGCGGCCCCGGTGAGGAACATCCTCCGGCGGCCGGTGAGGTCGCCGAGCCGCGCGCCGGTGATCAGCAGGACGGCGTAGCTGACGATGTAGCCGGCGACGACGAGCTGCAGCTCGGCGCCGTTGGCGTGCAGGTCGGTGCCGATGCTCGGCGCCGCCACGTTGGCGATGGCGACGTCGAGGATCGCGATGAACACCCCCGTCAGCAGGACGGCGAGGAGTCCGCGCGACGACGTCTCGGCGCGCGCGACCGTTGAGTTGTGGGACATGCCGGTTTCCCCCTACTGCTGCGAGAGTGCCTGGAGGCGCTGCTTCGCGCGTTCGGGAAGGACGAACTCGCCGTCCCGTTCGATCTGGTCGTACAGTCGCTCCACCCGCTCGTAGTGGGCGTCGAGGTTCTGGTCGAGCAGGTGGTACTCGGACTTGTTGTAGACACCGAACTGGAGGTCGGTCATCAGCCCGAAGGGGTTGATGTGCTCGTTGTGCCGGGTGCCGAACACCAGGTACAGGAACTCGTCGATGTCCTCGTAGCCCAGCGTGGTCAGCAGGAAGTCGATGGAGTCCCGCTTGCGCTTGATCTGGTAGTCGCGCTCGTCCGGGTCGACGATGAAGTCGAGGCCGCTGGACATGCCCGCCGGGTAGTGCACCTTGTTGAAGCAGCGGAAGTCGATCGTCAGCCGGTCCTGCGGCGAACCGGGCAGGGTGCCGTCGCCGTGGGCCCGGTAGTTGTCGAAGACCAGCGCGTCACCGACCCGCGAGTCGCAGTAGTAGCCGGGGGACGGCGTGTCGGCGTACCGCTTCTCCCAGTACTTGGCCATCAGGAAGTCGCGCACGGTGGGCAGGTCGAGCTCGGAGAGCTTGCCCTCCAGGAAGAGGTAGAGGGCCTTGTCGACGGCGGCCTTCTCCTCCTTGTCCACGCCGTACTCCATGATCTTCTCGTACGCGAACTGCAGGTTCGGCGCCTCGACCTCGGCCTCTTCGAAGATCACGAAGGGCTGCCGGTCGAGCGGGGTCGGCGTCACCGCGGTGTGGAAGCTGCGGTACTCGGTCGGGAACCCGAGCCGCTTCTTCACCAGCGACGGGATCTGCAGCGCGATGCCGCTGGCCGAGTGGGTCCCGTAGGAGCGCTTGTTCGCGGTGACCACGAAGGCGTTGACGACCGCGGTCTCGACCTCGGGGAAGTGCTTGTGGACGATCCCCTGGTTGAGGTCGTAGAAGCGCTTGGCCGAGGGTATGAACAGCACGCAGTTCTCGAACATCGTCGACAGCGGGAAGTAGTTGCCGATCGACGCCGCGGCGAAGCTCTCCTGGATGACGGCCTGACACCGCAGCTGCCGGGCCAGGTTGTCGGCCAGGCCGTCGTCGAGGTTCATCTGCTCGACGACGGTGGGGGTGGTGTCCGGGTAGAAGCAGCTGGGGTTGAGGACGCGCTTCGGCGGCAGCCGCAGCTCCACCTCCCCGGCGTCCACCGGGTACTTGTCCAGCACCGGCATCAACTTCTCGGCGTGCGCGCCGGCGGACGTGTGCAGGAAGGTCCCGCTGGGCTGGTAGGTGCCCGTCATCACGGGTTCCTGCTCGGATGCTGCACTCATGCCGTTCACTCTCCTGTCGATCCTGGTGTCGCTGAGGGTGTCGCTCCGGGGCCGGTGGCCGGTCGCTGCTGCCGCTCCGGTGGCCGGTGGCTGGTACCGATCCGGGACCGGTGGAGCCGCCCCGGGTAGGGACGGCTCCACCGGTGCCCGCTGTCGTCACGCCCCGACGGGGCCCTGCTTCCTGGCGTCCGCCTCGTCGGCGGCGATGATGCGGTGGACGTACCGCTCGACGAACCGCTCGTCCAACGGCTCCGCGGGGTGGTCGTCGCCGCCCAGCACGTGCTCGCCGGCCAGGCCGGCCCCGAAGGTGAGCGTCAGGTTGTCCGGCGTCAGCCCGTCCACCAGGGCCGCGATCCGGGCCAGCGGGCTCTTGGTGTCCGCGACCGCGAAGGCCAGGGCCCGCTGCTTCCACTCGTCGAACGGCACCAGCTCACCGGAGCCCGCCGCCGCGCCGACCATCTCGAAGAAGCGGTCGAAGCTCGGCGCCCCCGCGTTGACGAAGTCGTAGTCCCGGCCGATCCGGTCCCGCTCGTCGAGCATGATCCCGGTGATGGTCCGGGCCAGGTGGTCGACCGGCAGGACCGCCGCGAGACTGGCGCCCGTGCTCGGGAAGCAGCCCAGGGCCATGCTGCCCGCGACCAGGTTGTGTAGGAAGTCGCCGCGGTCGAGCCGGAAGTGGCCCGTCGTGGCGGACGGCCCCACGAACGGCAGCCGGTAGACCGAGGCCTTGGCGCCGCGCCAGCGGGCCGCGGTCACCATCTGCTCCGCCATCCACTTGGAGGTGACGTAGCCGTACTCGAACTCGTCCGGCGTGACCTCGTAGCCGAGGTAGCGCGGCAGCGTCCCGAAGGTCGACATGACGTGCAGCGTCTTGCCGCGGCCCGTCGACGCCAGCCGCAGGGCCTCGTGCACACCGACCACGTTCGGGCCGATGTACTCGCTCAGCGGCCGCACCCAGTCCACCAGGGCGCCGGAGTGGCACACCGCGTCGACCTCGTCGGCGAGCCGGCCGAACGCCTCCTCCGTCAGCCCGAACAGCGGCTCGGACAGGTCGCCCACCACCGGGTGCAGCAGCGGCCCGAAGTCGTCCTGCCACATCCCGTAGCTCGACAGCACCCCGGTCAGCCGCTCGGTGCCGGCCTCCTGGCCGTCGGCCCGCACCAGGCAGTGCGTGGCGACGCCGGCGGCCAGCAGCTCGCGCAGCAGGAAGGCGCCGACGAAGCCGGTGGCCCCGGTGAGGAACACGGACTCCGGACGGCCCAGCTCGCCCCGGGCGTTGTCGAACCGCAGCGTCGGGTCCAGGTAGCCCTTGCGCACCGCCGTCAGGTCCGGACCGGCCGCGTCGGCCGGGGCCGCCGCGCTCACGGTGGACTCGTCGACGGAGGCGTCCGCCTCCGACGGCGCGTCCAGGCCGCGCTCCACCAGCTTCTCCAGCAGGAACTGGGCCAGCGACTTCAGGTTCGGACGGTCGAGCGCGATCTTCGCCGGAAGGGCGAGGCCGGTCATGTCCGCGAGCTGGTTGCGCATCAGGACGGCGGTCAGCGAGTCGATGCCGAGGTCCTGCAGCGGCAGACCGGGGTCCACGTCGTTCATCGAGGCGAAGCCCAGCGTCCTGGCCACGCCCTCGCGGACCATGTCCAGCACGACCGACTCCTGCTCCGCCGGAGCGGTCTGGCCGAGCAGCTTGCGCAGACCCGCGCCGCCGTCGCCCTTGCTGCGGGCGGCGCTGCCGCCCTGGGTGCTCAGCAGCGAGCGCATCAGCGACGGCACGCCGCCCTGGCCCTCGTAGTAGGTCTGGAGCGCGGCGAGGTCCAGCGCGGCCGCGACGGTCAGCGGGCGACCGCTGCGCACCGTCTCCTCCAGCAGCTCCAGGCCGTCCTGCGGAGCGAGCGCGTCCATGCCGGTCCGGCTGATCCGGGCCCGGTCCCGCTCGCTGAGCGTCGAGGCCATGCCCTCGCCCTCCCACGGCCCCCAGGCCACCGAGGTGGCCGGCAGGCCCTGGGCCCGGCGCAGGTACGCGAGCGAGTCCAGGAAGGCGTTGGCCGCCGCGTAGTTGCCCTGGCCCGGCGCTCCCAGGATGTCCGAGATCGAGGAGAAGAGCAGGAAGAAGTCCAGCTCGACGTCCTGCGTCAGCCGGTGCAGGTGCCAGGCACCGTCCACCTTCGGCGAGAACACCGTGTCCAGCCGCTCGGGCGTCAGCGCCGACAGGGCGCCGTCGTCGAGCACACCGGCCGCGTGGACCACGCCGCGCAGCGGACGGTCGGCGCCGAACAGCGCCAGCACCGAGGCCATGCTCTCCGCGTCGCCGGAGTCGGCGGCCACCACCGTGGCGGTGGCGCCGAGCTCCGCCAGCGCGGCCACCAGCGCCTCAGCGCCGGGGGCGTCCGGACCGCGCCGCGAGGTGAGCACGAGGTCGCGCACCCCGTGGGTCTGCGCCAGCCAGGTGGCGACCTGCCCGCCCAGGCCACCGACGCCGCCGGTGATCAGCACCGAGCCGCCGGGCTGGATGAACTCCTTCTGCTCGGTGGGCGTCAGCACCACCTTGCCCACGTGCCGGGCCTGCGCCATGAAGCGCAGCGCGTCGGACGTGGCCGTCATCGGGAAGGAGCGCAGCGGCAGCGGCGTGAGCTTGCCCGCCGCGAACAGCTCGGCCAGCGAGCGGAGCATCGCCTGCATCTGGTCCGGGTTGGCCTCCAGCAGGTGGTAGACCCGGTACTTCACGCCGGGGTGGTTCTCGTCCACCCAGGACTGCTCCCGCAGGTCGATCTTGCCGAGCTCCAGGAAGCGCCCGCCCTCGCCCAGCATGCCGAGGCTCGCGTCGATGAACGCGTCGGCGAGCGAGTTGAGCACGACGTCGAAGCCGCGTCCGGGCGCGGTGCGGCCGAACGACTCGACGAAGCCCAGGTCGCGGGAGGACGCGATGTGGTCGTCGTCCAGCCCCATCTCGCGCAGCGTCGCCCACTTCGGCTCGCTGGCGGTGCCGTAGACCTCGGCGCCGTGCAGCCGGGCCAGCTGGACGGCCGCCATGCCGACGCCGCCGGCCGCGGAGTGGACCAGCACCCGCTCGCCCGGCTTCAGCGCACCCAGGTCGTGCAGGCCGAACCAGGCCGACAGGAACGCCATCGGGACGGTCGCGGCCTCCTCGAAGGTGAGGTTCTCCGGGACCCGGACCACCCAGCGCGCGTCGGTGACGACCGACGCGGCGAACGAGCCCTGGCCGAGGCCCAGCACCCGGTCGCCCACCCGGACGTCCTTGACGCCGGCCCCGACCTCGGTGACCACGCCGGAGAACTCCATGCCGAACACCGGGAGTTCGACCATGCCGAGCGCGTTGAGCACGTCCAGGAAGTTCACCCCGGCGGCCTTCACATCGGCCCTGATCATGCCCGCCGCCAGCGGCTTCGGCGCCACCTTGCGCACCGACAGCGGCTGGTCCAGCCGGCCCTTGGCGGCGATCTCCAGCTGCCAGCCGCCCTCCGGCGGCAGGGTCAGCTCGCCCGAGGCGCCGACCCGCTCCAGGTGCGGGACGAGCACCTCGCCGCGCCGCAGCACGCACTCCGGCTCGTCGGCGAGCATCAGCGCCGGGGCGAGGGCGGCCAGATCGGCCTCCTCGTCGCCGAGGTCGAGCAGGCGCAGCGCGAGGTCGGGGTGCTCGCTGCGCGCGGTGCGCATCAGGCCCCACAGCGGTCCCGCGCCCAGCCCGGAGGCCATGTCGTCGGCGTTGACGCCCACACCGCGGCGGGTCAGCCACACCAGCGGCGGCACGAACCCGCTCTCGGCCGCGGTCTGCAGCTGGCCGAGCGCCGCGGCGGACAGCGTGTGCGCCCCGGCCAGGGTGTCCTTGCCGGCGTCCCACAGGCAGATGACGCCGTCGAGCTCGTCGGCCTCCTCCAGCGAGCGCACCTTGAACGCCTGGACACCGGCCCGGCTCAGCGCCCGCTTCACCTCCGCCGCCCACGGCACCTCGCCGCCGGGCGACAGCAGGCCCCAGGAGCCGCCGATCTCCGCCTTCTCGGTGTCGGTCGGCCGCCAGTTCACCTCGAACCGGAGCCGGTCGACGCCCTGCGCGGCGAGCCTGCGCAGCACCGCGCGGTCGACCCGCCGGGCGTGCAGCCGCTCCAGCCGGCCGACGTTCTCGCCCGCGGAGTCGAAGAGGTCCAGCGACGCGTGGAACTCGCCGTCGCCCAGCTCGAACCGGGCGACCCGGACCCACACCTCCGCCAGGCCCCGCTCGCGGATCGACAGCCGCTCCGCCTCGAACGGCACCAGCACGTCCTCGGGGTTCGCGTTGTGCATCCGCATGCTGAACAGCTGCGACTGCATCGCCGAGTCCAGCAGGGCCGGGTGCAGGACGTAGGAGCGGGCGGTGTGCGCGGCCTCTTCGGGCAGCGCCGCCCGGGCCCACACCACCCCGTCGGCCTGCCAGGCCTCCTGGATGCCCCGGAACACCGGGCCGAACTCGTAGCCGATCTCGTCCAGTTCGTCGTAGAGCGCGGAGGTGTCCAGCCGCTCGGCACCCGGCGGCGGCAGCACCACGGAGCCCGCCGTGACGGGCTTCGCGGGCACGATCCGGCCCTCGGCGTGCAGCAGCCACTCGCCGTCCTTGCGGTCCGGCGCGCTGAACACCTGGACCGGCCGGGAGCCCTCGGACTCCTCGCCCACCACGACCTGGAGCCGGGCGGGGGCGCCACCCGCGAACACCATCGGGTACAGGAAGTCGACGTCGGCCACGTCCCAGTCGCCGGGCGCGGTGGCGTCGGCGGCCGAGCGCATCGCCTCGATGTACGCGGTGCCCGGCATCAGGACGGTGCCCATGATCTGGTGGTCCTGCACCCAGGCCGGCTCCTCCGGCGCCACCACGGTCGTGAACACGGCCGTCTCGGTGCCGGCGATCCGTACCGCGCCGCCCAGCAGCGGGTGCGCGGTGTCGTCCAGACCGGCGCCGACCGAGCGCTGCGCCGTCGGCTCGAACCAGAAGCGCTCGCGCTGGAAGGCGTAGGTGGGCAGGGCGACCCGCTCACCGCCGGCCGGCCCGAACCAGCCCCGCCAGTCGACCGGCACACCCCGCACGTGCAGCTCGCCGAGGCTGCCCAGGGCGACGGCGGAGCCGTCCTTGCCCGCGGCCAGCGACGGCAGCCAGGCGAGGTCGGTCTCCTCGGCCAGGGTCGCCACGCCCATGCCGGAGAGCACCGGCTGCGGACCGAGCTCCAGGAAGGTGGTGACGCCCTCGCGGTGCAGGGCGGCGATGCCGTCGCTGAAGCGCACCGCGTGGCGCACCTGGCGCACCCAGTAGGCGGCCTGCTCCATCTCGCCCGGGGCGGCAAGAGCCCCGGTCAGGCTGCTGACCAGCGGGATCGTCGGCGGACGGTAGGTCACGGTCTCGGCGACCGCCTGGAAGCCGGCCAGCATGGCGTCCATGTGGTGGGAGTGGAACGCGTGCGAGACCGTCAGTTCCTTGACCCGGCGCTCCTGGCCGGCGAAGTGCGCCACCAGGGCCCGCACGGCGTCGCCGTCGCCGGAGACGACGGTCTGGGTCGGGGTGTTGAGGCCGGCCAGGTCGACCTTGCCGGCCAGGTCCAGCTCCCGCACCGCGGCCTCGACCTCGGCGGCGCCGGCCTCGACCGAGGCCATCGCGCCGCCGCTGGGCAGCGCCTGCATCAGCCGGCCCCGGGCGGCCACCAGCCGGGCCGCGTCCGCCAGGTCGAAGATCCCGGCGACGTGCGCGGCGGCGAGCTCACCGATGCTGTGGCCCAGCAGCAGCTGCGGGCGCACGCCCCAGCTCTCCCACAGCCGCCACAGCGCCACCTCGAGCGCGAACAGGGCCGGCTGGGTGAAGTCGGTCCGGTCGAGCAGCGCGGCGTCGGCCGTGCCCTCCTCGGCCCACATGACGTCCAGCAGCGGACGGTCCAGCTCGGTGAAGTGGGCGACGATCCCGTCGAGCGCCTCGCGGAACACCGGCTGGGTCTCGTACAGCTCCCGGCCCATGCCGACCCGCTGACTGCCCTGCCCGGTGAACAGCAGGGCCAGGCTCTGCTCCTGGGCGGTGTCGCCGGTCCGCGCGGCGCCGGGCGGGGTCTCCCCGCTGCGGGCGAAGGAACCGAGCTTGTCCAGCAGCTCGGACCGGTCCTTGGCCGGCACCACGAGCCGCTTGCGGAAGTGGCTGCGGGTGGTGGCCAGCGAGTGCGCCAGGTCGAGCAGCCGGTCCTGGATGTTCATGCCCACGTACTGGTGCAGCACCTCGGCCTGCGCGCGCAGCGCGGCGTCGGTGGAGCCGGACACCACGAACGGCAGCGTCGCGGGCTGCTGCGCCGCGGGCTTGTCCGACGGCAGGGGAGCCGGCGGCTCCTCCACGATGACGTGCGCGTTGGTGCCGCCGATGCCGAACGAGCTGACGCCGGCGCGGCGCGGCCGGTCCTTCGGCAGCCACGGCTGCGGGTCCCGGGCCAGGGCCATGTTGGCGCCCGCCCAGTCCACGTCCGGGGTGGCCTCGGAGACGTGCAGGGTGCGCGGGATCACGTTGTGCCGCATGGACAGGACGACCTTCATCACACCCGCGAGGCCGGCGGCCGCCTGGGTGTGGCTGAGGTTCGACTTGACCGAGCCGACCCAGAGCGGCTCGTCGGGGTGGCTGCCGCCGAAGACCTCGCCGAGGGCGGTGCCCTCGATGGGGTCGCCGAGGCGGGTGGCGGTGCCGTGGGCCTCCAGGTAGTCGATGTCCTTCGGCTGGAGCCCGGAGGCGCCGAGGGCGGTGCGGATGACCTTCTGCTGGGCGGGGCCGCTGGGCGTGGTCAGGCTCGCCGCGTGGCCGTCGTGGTTGACGGCGGTGCCGCGCAGGACGGCGTGGATGGTGTCGCCGTCGCGCTGCGCGTCGGAGAGCCGCTTCAGGATGACGACGGCGACGCCCTCGCTCCACCCGGTCCCGTCGTTGTCGGCGGAGAACGACCGGCACAGCCCGTCCGGCGACATCCCGCGCAGCCGGCTGAACTCGACGTTCATGTTGGAGGTGAGCAGGATGGTCGCGCCGCCGGAGATGGCCAGGTCGCACTCGCCGTCGCGGAGCGCGTTGGCGGCGAGGTGCGTGGTCACCAGGGACGACGAGCAGGCCGTGTCGATGGTGATGGTCGGGCCTTCGAGGCCGAACACGTGGGAGAGCCGGCCGGACGCGGTGGCGAGCGCGGAGCCGGTGCCCACGTAGCCGTCCAGGTCGGCTATCGAGCCGCCGGTGGTGATGCCGTACTCCTGGTACGAGGAGTTCTTGCCGACGCCGATGTAGGTGGCGGTCTGGCTGCCGCGCAGCTGGTCGAGCGTGTAGCCCGCGCGCTCGAACGCCTCCCAGGTGGTCTCCAGCATCAGCCGCTGGAGCGGGTCCATCGCGTGCGCCTCGCGCGGCGCGATGCCGAAGAAGGACGCGTCGAACATGTCGATCGGCGTGGCGAGGAAGCCGCCGCGACGGGTCACCGACTTGCCGCGGACATCCGGGTCCGGGTCGTAGATCGCGTCGGCGTCCCAGCGGCCGGCGGGCACCTCGGTGATGCCGTCGGCCCCGCGCTCCAGCAGGTCCCACAGCTCGTCCGGGCTGCTCACGTCGCCGGGGAGGCGGCAGGCCATGCCGATGATGGCGATCGGCTCGTCCTCGGCGCGGCGGCTCGGCGCGATCTCGACCGGGCCTGTCCGGACGCCGGTGAGGTGCGCGGCCAGGGCCTTGACGGTGAAGTGCTCGAAGAGCTTGGCCGAGGAGATCGGCCGGCCCAGCACCTTCTCCAGCCGGGTCTGCACCCGGACCACGCGCAGCGAGTCGCCGCCGATCTCGAAGAAGTTCTGGTTGACGCCGATCCGGTCGTGGCCCAGCACGTCCGACCAGATCGCCAGGATGTCCCGCTCCAGCTCGTTGGCGGGCTTGGCGATGGCGCCGGCGTCGATGACCGGGCTCGGCAGCGCCTTGCGGTCGATCTTGCCGTTCGGGGTGAGCGGGAACTCGTCGAGCTCGACGAAGAAGGTCGGCACCATGTACGCGGGCAGCCGCTCGGCCAGCCAGGGGCGGAGCAGGTGGCCCACCGACTTCTTGGCCGGCTCGCCCGCCGCGGGCACGTTCGCGAACCGGGCCAGCGCGGCGCGGTCGGCGGTGGCGGCGGCCGGGCGCAGGCTCAGGTCCGGCGTGACGCCCGGGCCCCAGAACACCGCGTCGAACGTCCACTTGTCGCCGGAGCGGCTGGGGAGCAGCGCGCACTCCAGCCCGGCCTCCCGGGCGGCCTCGGTGAGGTCGCGCGGGTCCACCGGGCGGGCGTACGGCTCCGCCGCCTCGCCGAGCGCCCCGACCGGGTCCGGCACCTCGGCGAGCCGGGCGTTGGGCACGTCGGTCAGGCGCAGCGGCCCGCCGTCGAGGCCGGCGAGCAGCGCGGGCACGGCCGCGAGGTCGAGCGAGCCGGTCCGCCAGTCGTGCTCGGCGGTGGCGGCCTGCGCCTGCGCGCCGCCGCCGAGGTGGATCGTCACGTCGTAGCGGTAGCGGGTCATCTCGTTGACGTGCCCGCCGTTGCGCAGCATGACGTCGACCCGGGTGATCTGCGGGAACAGCGCCGGGAGGTCGGCGAAGTAGTCCGGCGCGACGACCAGTTCGCGCTCGGCCCGGACCGCGCGCTCGACCCGCTGGGCGATCTCCTCGGGGGCCAGGTCGTCGTGGTGGAACCGGATCACGTCGGCGTGGAACAGGCGCAGCAGCGACAGGTCGCGGATGTCGCCGAGGAACACCCGGCCGTCCGTCACCGCGGTGGTCGCCCACTCCAGCACCGAGGTCAGGTAGTCGACGCTCGGGAAGTACTGGGCCACCGAGTTGACGATCACGGTGTCGAAGGAGCCGGCGGCCACGGCCGGCAGGTCGTGCGCCGGGCGGTGCTCGCAGGTGACGTTCGGCAGCGACCCCAGGTGCTGCCGGGTGACCTCGACGGCCTGGGCCGAGGCGTCCACCGCGTGGTATTCGGCGCAGTGCGGCGCGACGGCGAACATCATCAGGCCGGTGCCGGAGCCGACCTCGAAGACGCGCTCGGGCGCGTAGGAGAGGATGCGGTCGACCGAACCGCGCTGCCAGTCGCGCATCTCGGCCGCCGAGAACGGCAGGCCGTCGTAACTGTTGCGCCACCCGGCCAGGTTGAAGGTGGCGTCGTCGGCGTCGGACTCGTAGGCGCGGTCCCAGGCGCCGGCCCACTCGGCCAGCGCGGCGCGCTGCACCTCCTCGCCGTGGGCGGACTCGGTGGGCGCGGCGGTCTCGCGGACGCAGTAGGCGACCAGTTGCTCCTGGCGGCCGACGACGACCGCGCGGGCGATGTCCTCGTGGGCGGTCAGCGTCGCCTCGACGTCGCCCAGCTCGATGCGGTAGCCGCGGAGCTTCAGCTGGCTGTCGTTGCGGCCGAGCACGCGCAGCGCGTCGGGCGCGACGAACCGGGCCAGGTCGCCGGTGCGGTACAGGGTGCCGCCGGCCCGGAACGGGTCGGGGACGAAGCGGGCCTCGGTCTGCTCGGGGGCGTCGTGGTAGCCCTGCGCCACACCGGCGCCGCCGATGCACAGCTCCCCGGGGAAGCCGGTCGGCACCGGGGCGAGGTTCTCGTCCAGGACGTAGAGCTGGGTGTTGGCCACCGGCCGGCCGATGACGACGTCGCCGTCCGGCTCCACCCGCCAGACGCTGGACCAGACGGTGGTCTCGGTGGGCCCGTACATGTTCCAGACGGCGTCGGCGCAGCCGAGCAGCCGGTCGGCCAGGGCGCGCGGCAGGGCCTCGCCGCCGCAGAGGATCTTGCCCAGGCGCGGCTCGCCCTGCCAGCCCGCGTCCAGCAGCAGCTGCCAGGTCGCCGGCGTGCCCTGCATCATGGTGATGCCGTGCCGCTCCAGCAGGCCGATCAGCGCGTTCGCGTCGACCGTCTCGTGGGCCTGGGCGATGACCGTGGCGCCGCCGCTGAGCAGCGGCAGGAACAGCTCCAGGACCGCGATGTCGAAGGAGATGGTGGTGACCGCCAGCAGGCGGTCGGTCTCGGTGCAGCCGGGCTCCCGGCGCATCGACTCCAGCAGGTTGCACAGCGCGCCGTGGCTGATCTCCACGCCCTTGGGGGTGCCGGAGGTGCCGGAGGTGTAGATGACGTAGGCGAGGTCGTCGGCCTGGACCTCGACGCCCGGGTCGGCGGCGTCGGTGCCGGCCCGCTCGGCGGCGGCGTCGGTGATGCCCAGACAGCGGGTCGACCACTCGGCGAGGTTGGCGGGCACCGCGGCCGGGGTGAGGATGATCCGGGGGTCGGCGTCGTCGATCACCTGGCGGATGCGCTCCGCCGGGAACGCCGGGTCGACCGGCACGTAGGCGGCGCCCGTCTTGAGCACCGCGAGCACGGCCACGACGACGTCGGGGGAGCGGTCCAGCCCGATGCCGACCAGGTCGCCGCGGCCGATGCCGCGCTCGATCAGGGTGTGCGCGACGCGGTTCGCCCGGCTGTTCAGCTCGGCGTAGGTCAGCCGGGTGTCGGCGCAGACCAGCGCGACGTTGTCGGCGTGCCGCTCGGCGGCCCGCTCGAAGAGGGTGTGCAGGCGGTGGCCGAGGACGGTGTCGTCGTCGGTGGCGTTGAAGGCGTCGGTGGAGGACGCGCGCTCCGCGGCCGAGAGGAGGTCGACGGAGGCCAGGGTCTCGTCGGCCGGCGCGGGGACGCGCTCGCACCAGTCGGCGAGCTGCGCGGCGAGGCGGGCGACGTCGGCGCGGGCCAGGCGGTGGGCGTCGAAGTGGAACTCGACCGTCTCGCCGTCGGGCCGGAGGACCAGGTTCAGCGCCGGGCGCCGGCCGTCGGCGGGCTCGGCGGCGGCCGGCTCCGTCTGGTCGGCGGCTTCGGCCGCTTCGGCCGACGAGATCAGCACGTCGGGGGTCAGGTCGCCGGCGTCCCAGAGCCGGCGCAGCGCCTCGTCCCGTCCGATCAGGTCGCGGCGGAGCGGGCCCTTCTCCTGCCCGAGCCGGAACTCCTCGGCGACCGCGCGGAGGTTGTCGGCGACCGTCCGGCCGGGGTCGACCGCGGCGCGCAGCGGCAGCCAGGCGGCGAACAGGTCCCGGTGGCCGGGGTCGATCCCGTCGCGGGGGGCGGCGACGGCGAGGGTGACCTCGGTCGTCCCGGTCGCCCGGCCCAGGTACGTGCTCACCAGGCCGGCCAGGGCGGACACCCCGCCGGGGGCGGCGCAGCGCACGACGACGGGGGCGGCGTCCTGCTCGGTGCCGGGGGCGGGCGGGGCGAAGGGCAGCCGGAACGGCTGGGCGTCGGCGCCGAGCCGCCTGCGCCAGTGCGCGGTGGCCTTCGACGCCAGGGTGCCGGTCTCGGTGAGGGCGTCGCGGAGCGCGTCGCCGGGGGACAGCAGGATCAGGCCGGGCCGGACGGCGTTCTCGGTCGGGAGGCCGTCCGCGTCGACCGGCTCGCCCTCCAGGGTGCTCAGCCGGACCAGGCGGACGGCGCCGGTGGCCGTGGCCACGGTCAGCCCGTCCGCGTCGCAGCTCAGCACCTCGCCGGGGGCGGCACCGGGGGACGCCGTGCCGACCTGGGCCTCGCGGACGGCCAGGATGCGCCCGTTGACGTTCACCTTGGGCCAGACGAGCGGACTGCCGAACAGCCCGTGGTCGGTCGCCCGGACCATGGCGACGACGTCCTCGGCCTCGCCGGCCCAGTCGATCAGGCCCTCGGCGGGGAACTGCGTGTGCCGGGAGAAGTAGCGACGCGCGGCCAGGTCCTGGGGGACGGCGCTCGCACGTCCTTCGGCGATCTCGCCGACCAGTTCGGCGACGCTCGCGACGGCCGCGTCGTCGCACTTCACACCCAGCGACAGCGCGGTCTCGTCGGGCTCGACCGGCACCGGTATCCGCTTGAGGACGTCGCCGCCGTCGACCAGCTCGCCGATCCGGTGCCAGGTGATGGCGTAGTCGCTGGCACGGTGGGCGACGGCCCAGGAGGGCGCGTTCAGACCGGCGTACTCGGGCAGCGGACCGTAGTGGTAGTTGACACTCATGCCGTCCGCGCGTGCCAACAGCGTGTCAGGGATCAGGGCGTCGTTCCCGATACTGAGAAGCACGTCGCACGAGAGCCGTGCCGGGTCGAGCAGGGCGTCGGCAAGGTCGTGGTGGGCGATCCCCGATCTGATGGCCCAGGCGCGGACCACGGCATCGCCGGTCACCACCGCCCGGATCCTGTGACCTGCCGACAGCAGCGCCTCCCCGCTTCGCGCGAGGACACCACCCTTGCCGATCAGAACCACGTTGAGATTCCGCATCACTGTTCCCCCTTCAGTTCCCCCGTCGCCGGAGTTCGAGAGCGATCAACATCGACGGCGCGTGGTCATACTGTGCCACTCCTTGACGAGCGTCAAGAAGATTCGTTGTCACAGCCGTTGACGCCCTTGCTAGCTGACATGACATCAATTGGCAAGACCTCCGGAAGGTCCAAAACCCGCCTTCCGGTGCGGTCGCACTCTTGTGCGGACGGCCGGCTCGTGCTTCGCTGATCATCTGTTCGAGGTCGGCTTTGTCACGCGGGCCCCGGGCTCGGTGAACCGCCTGCTCAGACGGTGACAGCGTCGCTTCCGGTGCCCGGAACCGTGCCCGGGTTACCCGGAACCGTGCCCGGGTCGGCGGTGCGCCGGGCGAGGTCGTCGACGACGTCGGTCAGCGCGCGGCGGTGGGCGAATGCCGCCCGCTGCCGGTCGGCACCGGTTCCGTCGCCGAGGCGTTCGTGGAGGAGCAGGCGGGCGAGTGCCAGGTCGCCGGATCCGGCCAGGGCGGGCGTGGCCAGGTCCATGAGGTCGGCGACGAGTCGTGGCATCGGCTGTCGGCGTCCGGTGGAGGGGTGGGTGCCGACGCCCGCGAGACCGCCGAGCGCGGCCTGCCGGTGGGCTTCGCGCAGGACGACGGTGGGCATCCGCGGCGGCGGCTCGCCGTCCCGGTGCGCGGACAGGAAGGTGTGGGCGAGGGCGCGGAGCAGGACGGCGAGCAGGAGAGGGGTCCGCACATCGGCGTTGGTGTCGGCGACCCGCACTTCCAGCGTGGGCAGGTGTTCGGAGGGCCGGGCGTACCAGTACAGCATCTTCCGGTCGAGGATCGCGCGCCGGTCGAGCAGCCGGTTCACCGTCCGCTCGTAGCCGTCCGGATCGACCGTGGGCGCGGGCCCGCAGGTGGGCCAGGCCAGGTAGCGGCCGGCGCGTTCGCTCGCCGCGCCGTGGTAGCGGCCTTCGCAGAAGGGCGAGTTGACGCAGAGCGCCTGCAGGACGGGCAGCCAGGGCCGCAGGTGCGCGCTGATCGCCAGGGCGTCGGCGCGGTCGAGGTCGCCGAGGTGGACGTGGCAGCCGCAGATCTCGCCGCCCCGTTGGTCGGCGGCCCCGTTCAGATGGGCGGCGACGCGCCGGTGGCGGTCACTGGGCGTGACCGGCAGCGGATGGCTGCTGGGCAGCACCGGGGTCCCGGTGGCCACCAGGCGGCACCCGGTGTTCTCGCCCGCCGCCACCATGGCCCGGCGAGCGGCGACCAGTTCCGCGTACAGCCCCGCCGCACTCGTGACTGGCCGGGTGCACGCCTCGACCTGGGTGGCCAGGATCTCGTGCTGGGCCCGCTCACCGAGCGTCCGGGCGGCGTCCGGCACCACCAGGTGCGCGCGGCGAGGTGACCCGCGTGGCCGGGTCGACCAGCAGGAACTCCTCCTCCACACCGAACTTGAGCACGCCGTCCGCGGACCCCACCGGCTGGGCCGCGCCGCGTACGGAGCAGTTGCGTGTCATGAAGCTGCACTCCCGGGACGGAACCTACCGCCCGGCGGATGTCCCGTACCGCCGAAGGGAAACCGCGGCATGTCCACCGTCCGGGCGGAGCCCTGACGGCCCGCGCGCCGGTCGGGCTGGGGCACCGGTGGCGGGCCCGGGTCCGGGAGGGGACCGGGGTCCGGGAACGGCGGAATGGGCGGGGGAGCCGGGTGCGGCTCCTCGCCTGGGCGGGGTGCGGGGTTGGGGTGGGGCGGGGGGGATCGGCGTGGTGTCCGGATCGGGGGGCGTCGGGATCGTCATCGTGGCACCTCCGTGGCATGGGGGGCATGGGGGTCTACCGGCCCGCGCCTACCCGGAGAAAGCGCGACGAATCGGTCGGGCCTCGGGGCGTTTCCGGGCGGCGGTGCGCGGGCTTCGGCCGCGGACGGTGCCGGCGCTCGCCCTGCTGTCGCCGGGCCTGCTCGTGGTCGGCCTGCGGGCGTCCGCCGCACCCGTGCTGGGGGCGTTCGCGGCGTGCTGGGCCCTGGCGCTCGTGCTCGCGTTCGCGGTGCTCTGCGCCTGCTTCGATGGCCGGGGGCTCGGACGGTGAGGGCGCCAGCGCGCCCGTCTGCCCCGGAACGGCGTTTGACCCGCGGCCGTCCGGGGGGGCGAAGGGCGGGCCCGGTGACGACCGGGCCCGCCCTTCGGGTTCAGCTGCCCATCCGTCCGCCCTGGGCACCGGCGGTGCGTGGTGCTGTGCGGCCGGGCTCGAAGGGCGCCGTGTCAGTCGCCGAGGCCGCCCGCGAAGGGGGTGGTCTGCCAGTGGTCCACGGCCGGCCTGAGGAGGTCCGTCAGCTCGGGCAGCTGCGGGGCGAGCGCGAGGGCGGTGACGGCCCGCAGCATGCCCAGGGCGTTGGCGAAGCGCAGGACCTCCTCGTCGAGCGGCCTGGTGCCGTTGCGCCGGGCGCCGCGGTCGTAGGCGGAGGTGTGCTCGGGTCCCAGCGCGGCCAGGTCCCACTCGACGGGCCCCAGCGTGACCAGTTCGAAGTCGGCGTGGAGGTCGCCGTCCACCCCGGAGAAGACGTTCACCGGCGGGCAGTCGCCGTGGATGGGCTGGAGGTCGATGCCCGGGAAGCGGGCCTCGAAGGCGCTGCGCGAGCGGACGAGGGGTTCGAGGACCTGCCACTCGCGGCGGGCACGGTCGAGCTCGGCCGCGCCGATCAGGCCGGGGTCCCGGCCGAGCCGGGTGAGGCTTTCGGTGATGAACCGCGGCTCGACGGCGGACATGAACTCCAGGCGGCCCGGGTAGCCGCGCATGGCCCCGTGCAGCCCGGCGACGCTCTCGGCGTTCGCCACGTAGTCGGGTGCCTTGCCGTGGTCCTCCGCGACGAACGGCCAGAACGTCATCGAGAACCCGTCCCGCCGCACGGGTTCCCGCGGCACGAGCGCGCTCGGCGCGATCACGGGGACCCCCTGGTCGGCGAGCCACCGCGTGACGTCCAGCTCGTCCTGCTGGCGGCGCGCGAGCGGGGCCAGGTCGTCGGGGAACGGCAGGACGGTGGGGACCCGGGCCACGACGGGCGACGGCGCCAGGTGGACGACGACGGAGAACACGTCGTGCAGCACCCTGGGGTCGGTGACGGTCAGGCCGAGCTCGCGCCCCGCCGCGACGGCCGCCCCGACGGCGGCGGAGGTGCGGGCGGCGCGCTGTTGCGGCGTCAGGAAGGTGGTGGTCATGGCTCCATCGTTTCGGTTGAGCGTGTGGGCGTGCGGGACCGCGACCTCTGGCAAGTGGAGAGGCCGACGGGCGGCAGAAACGGCGGCCATGGCCGCCGCGCGCGGGCTCAGACGAAGAAGAACCAAGTCATGGACGGACGATAACAAAGGGGACGGTGCCGCCTCGAACCATTTACGAGGACGGTGTGGATCCTCGGTTCGTTTCCGACGGTGGTGTTCCGACGAGGCGGCGGACCAGGCGGACCATCGAGGCGCGTTCGTCCTCCGGGGTGGTGGGGCCGCCGAAGACCATGCGGACGGCCTGCGGGGCGCTGAACCACCAGGCGCCGAGGGCGAGCACCGCGTAGAAGAGGTCGTCCGGGTCGAGGGCGGGGTCGAGGTGGCCCCTGGCCTGGGCCTCGGCGAGGGCGGCGACCCGTGAGCGGTAGGTGGCGGTTCGTTCGGCTTCGCGCAGGGCGGGGCCGCCGCGGTCCCGGAGGCCCTCCCAGTGCAGGAGGCGGATGAACTGCGGGTGGGAGCGGTGGTAGTCGTACAGCTTCCCGGCGTACTCGCCCAGGTCGGCGGCCTGGTCGGCGGTCAGCGGGATGGCGGCGGCGATCCGCTCCAACTCCGCTTCCAGGACGTGGCCGAAGAGCTTCTCCTTGTTCCCGAAGTACTGGTAGATCCGCTCCTTGTTGATCCCGGCGCGGCTGCCGACGCGGTCGACCCGCGCGCCTTCGAAACCGTGCTCGGCGAACTCCTCGACGGCGGCGTCGAGCAGGGCTTGGCGGGTGCGTGCGGTGTCCCAGGGCATGGGTCGATGGTACACCGATTCCAACCAGTCGTTTGGATTTGCGCCGGCTCCGTGCCTATAGTTCCAACCATCCGTTTGGAGTTTTCGCGGTCGACAAGCCGACAAGGAGTTCTTCGCCATGTCCCACCACGCGCCCTCGGGCCCGCCCCCCAAGCACCACATGGCGCTCATGATCTGGACGGCGGTCTTCCCGAGCCTGACCGTGCTGGAGTTCCTGCTCCACCCGTGGCTCGCCGGCCTGCCGATGGTCCTGCAGACCCTGGTCCTGAGCGCGCTCGTGGTGCCGGTCGTCGTCTGGGTCCTGATGCCGCGGCTCCAGCGCGTGCGCGGCCGGCTGCTCCTCCGCCTCGCGCGCGACTGAACCGGCGGGCCGACGGCGGCAGGCGGCGGCGATCAGGATGTCCGATCCTGGAGCTGCCGCCCCGGACACCGGCAGGACCCGGACACCGGACATCGGACCCTGGACGAGGAGCCGAGATGACAACCCCGCGCCCCGCCCCGAAGCACTGCCTGGTGACCGGCGCGACCGGCTACATCGGCGGCCGGCTGGTGCCCGGACTGCTCGCCCGTGGGTACTCCGTACGCTGCCTGGTGCGCAACCCCAGCCGGCTGCGGGACCACCCCTGGCGGGCCGAGGTCGACGTCGCGACCGGCGACATCACCCGGCCCGAGACCCTGGCGGGGGCCTTCGACGGCATCGACGTCGCCTACTACCTCGTCCACTCCCTCGGCACCGGACCGGCCTTCGAAGCCACCGACCGGGACGCCGCCCGCGCGTTCGGGGCCGCCGCCGAGGCCGCCGGCGTCACCCGGATGATCTACCTCGGCGGCCTCGTCCCCGCCGGTGTGCCCGACGCGGACCTCTCACCCCATCTGCGCTCCCGCGCCGAGGTCGGCCGCATCCTGCGCGACAGCGGGGTGCCGACCGCCGAACTGCGCGCCGCCGTGATCATCGGCTCGGGCAGCGCCTCCTTCGAGATGCTCCGCCACCTCACCGAACGCCTCCCGGCGATGGTCACCCCGCGCTGGGTGTCGACCCGGATCCAGCCGATCGCCGTCCGCGACGTCCTGCGCTACCTCGCCGAGGCCGCCGAACTGCCGCCCGAGGTGAACCGCACCTTCGACATCGGCGGCCCCGACATCCTCACCTACCAGGAGATGATGCAGCGCTACGCCCGCCTGGCCGGACTGCGCCGGCGCCTCATCGTCCCCGTGCCCGTCCTCACCCCGCGCCTCTCCAGCCACTGGGTCGGGCTGGTGACCCCGGTGCCGAACTCCATCGCCCGCCCGCTGGTCGAGTCGCTGCGCCACGAAGTCGTCTGCGGCGAACACGACATCGCCGCCTGGGTGCCCGACCCGCCGCAGGGGCTCACCGGCTTCGAGCAGGCCGTCACCCTCGCCCTGCGCCGCATCAAGGACGCCGAGGTCGCCACCCGCTGGTCCTCCGCCTCCTTGCCCGGTGCCCCGAGCGACCCGCTGCCGACCGACCCCGACTGGGCCGGCGGCAGCCTCTACCAGGACGTCCGGGAACGCACCGTGACCGCCCCGCCCGCCGCCGTCTGGCGCGTCATCGAAGGCATCGGCGGCGACAACGGCTGGTACTCCTTCCCCCTCGCCTGGGCCCTGCGCGGCTGGCTCGACCGCGCGGTCGGCGGCGTCGGCCTCCGCCGGGGACGCCGCGACCCCCACCGGCTGCGGGTCGGGGACTCCCTCGACTTCTGGCGCGTCGAGGAGGTCGAACCCGGCCGGCTGCTCCGCCTGCGCGCCGAGATGCGCCTGCCCGGCCTCGCCTGGCTCGAACTCTCCGTCACCCCGGACGGCGACCACGGCGCGCGCTACCGCCAGCGCGCCCTGTTCCACCCCCACGGCCTGGCCGGCCACACCTACTGGTGGGCCGTCGCCCCCTTCCACACCGCGGTCTTCGGCGGCATGGCCCGCAACATCACCGAACGCGCCCGCCACGCCGATTGACCGGCCCGACCGGCGGGCAGGCGATCGGCCACCGGCCCGCCGGCCACCGCGGAACGGGTGATGCCCCACCCGACGGCGGGTGGGGCATCAGCGGGCGCGGCCACCCGGTGGGAGTGGGGCCCGGACCCCCGGCCCGGCCGGACGGGGCCGGGGCGGGGGTGGGGTGGGGGTGTGGTCAGGCCGTCGGGGGGATGGCGGGCTGGGACTGGGTGGCGCAGTGGATGCCGCCGCCGCCGGTGGCGATGGCGTCGATGTTCACTTGGACGACGGTGCGGCCCGGGTATTCGGCGGCCAGGATGGCGCGGGCCGCCTCGTCGGCGGCGGGGTCGCCGAACTGGGGGACGATGACGGCGCCGTTGACGGTGTAGTGGTTGGTGTAGCTCGACAGGAACGAGGAGCCGGTGCCGGAGACCGGGCCGCGGATCTTCGTGTGCTCCGGGCCGGGCAGCTCGATGATGGTCAGGGCGCGGCCGCGGGCGTCGGTGGCGTTCTGCAGGACCTGCTTGGCCTGCCGGTGGACCTCCATCCACAGCGGCGCCGAGCCCGGGCCGGGCTTGTCGAGGATGACGCGGCCGGGCGCGCTGAAGCGGGCGACGCAGTCGATGTGGCTGTCCGTGATGTCCTGGCCGGCCAGGCCGGCCACCCAGATGACCTTCTCCATGCCGAGGGAGGACTTGAGTCGCTGTTCGAGCTCGTCCTGGGTCACGCCGGGGTTGCGGTTCGGGTTGACCAGTGAGCTGACGGTGGCGAGCAGCGTGCCCTGACCGTCGGTCTCCAGCGAGCCCCCTTCGCCCACGAACGGGGCCTGGACGTGGTTGACGCCGTAGCGGCCGAGGAGCGCGGCGGCGACCTTCGCGTCGTTGGCGTAGGGCTGGTAGAAGCTGGTGCCGGTCTTGCCCCAGCCGTTGAAGTTGGTGTCCAGGCCGGCGATGGCGCCCGGGGCGACCAGGAAGGTCGGGCCGAAGTCGCGGATCCACAGGTCGTCGGTGGGGACCTGGAGGAGCGTGATGCCGCGCGAGGAGGGGAGGCCGGTGGTGTCGAGGAGCGGGGCGGCGGCGGCCACCGAGTCGGGGTTGATCACCAGCACGACGGGCTCGTAGCGGGAGATCTGCTTGGCGAGGTTGGCGATGTCCCGGCGGACGGCGGGGAGGTCGCCGCGCCAGGCGGTGGACTCGGGCCAGGCCATGAAGGTGCGGGTGTGCGGGTCGGTCTCGGCCGGCATCCGCAGGGGCGACGCGGCGGCGGGGCCGGCGTCGGCGGCGCGGGCGATCGCGGGGAGGCCGGCGGTGAGGGCGGCCAGGGGGACGGCGGCGGCGCCGAATCGGAGCAGGCCGCGTCTGGAGATCGTGGACATGGTCCCACACCCTGACATCAACTGAAATTTCAGTCAATCCAGGCCTCGAAGTTCCCGCAGTTCTTGTCGGATGTATTGACTGACTTTTAAGTCAGTTCCTATGGTGGCGCAGCCCCGCCGGGTCCTGATCGGCCGGGGCCACCGAGAGGAGAGCTACATGGGGGCATCCGCCACCGGCATCGAACAACACTCGATCGACTGGGTGCCGCTGGAGGAACGGCATGGCGAACCGTCGAGCGTCGGCGCCATCTGGTTCGTCGGCAGTCTGAACCTCACCGGTCTGGCGACCGGTGTGGTGACCCTCTCGATGGGGGCCACATTGGTGTGGACGGTGGTCGCCACCGTCCTCGGCTCGCTCTTCGGCACCTTCTTCATGGCGTTCCACTCGGCCCAGGGCCCCCAACTGGGCCTGCCTCAACTGGTGCAGTCACGGCCGCAGTTCGGCTATCTGGGGGCCGCGCTCACGGTGTGGGTGTTCGCCCTGGTCAACTACGTCGCCTTCAACACCTCCGACGCGCTGCTGTCCGGTCAGGCGATGAACACGCTCACCGGGATGCCGCGCGAGGCCGGCTACCTGCTGGCCGCGCTGGTCGCGGCCGTGATCGCCCTGTTCGGCTACGAGTGGATCCACCGGCTGAACCGCTGGCTCACCTGGCCCTTCATCGTGGTCACGGTGGCGGTGACCGCGGTGGCGCTGTTCGGCGGCGGGCTGCCGCCGGGCATCTGGGAGCCGGGGCCGTTCGAACTCGCCCCGTTCATGCTGGTGTTCGTCTTCGTCGCCGGGTTCCAGCTCGGCTGGGCGCCGTACGTGTCGGACTACTCGCGCTACCTCAGACCGGACGTCCCCGTCCGCAGCACCTTCTGGTGGACGTACCTGCCCAGCGCGGTCGCCGGGCTGTGGGTGTTCATCCTCGGCGCGGTGGTCTCGGCCGCCGCCCCGGCCGGCACCGACCCGGTGACCGCGCTGAAGCTCGCCGCCGACCGGCTGTTCGACGGCTTCGGCACCATCGCGGTGGTGGTGCTGCTGGTCGGGCTGCTGTCCATCATGGCGATCAACCAGTACGGCGGCAGCCTCACCATGATCTCGATCGTCGACTCGTTCCGGCCGGTCCAGCCGACCCGGGCGATCCGGGTCACGACGATCGGGATCATGCTGGTGGCCGTCGGCGCGATCTCCGCCTTGGTCGGCATCGACCGCTTCAACTGGTTCTTCGCCAACGTGGTGGTCGCGCTGACCTACCTGTTCATCCCCTGGACGGCGATCAACCTGGTGGACTTCTTCTTCGTCCGGCGCGGTCAGTACGTCGTGAAGGAGATCTTCAACCCGAACGGCATCTACGGCCGCTGGGGCTGGCGCGGCAATCTCGCCTACCTGATCGGGCTGGCCTGCATGGCCCCGTTCATGGTGATCACCGGTCTCTACGTCGGACCCGCCGCGGAGTACCTCGGCGGCGTCGACTACTCGATCCTCGTCGGCCTGCCGGTGGCCGGCGTCCTCTACAAGGTCTTCGCGCGCGGTCTCGACCTGGAGACCGAGCGGCGACTGGTCCGGGAGGAGGGGCTGCTGGCACCGCTGCACTGAGTCCACCGAATCCACGGACGTCCACCGAGTCCTGTACCTCCCCGTAGATCACCCCACGTAGATCACCCCCACACGAAGGAGCAGTACGTGAACACCGAACACCTGAACCCGGAGCACCCGAACGCCGCCACGAACGACGCGGCCACCCCCGGCATCGGCCGCCGCGCCCTGCTGGGCCGCGTCGGCGCGGCCGCGGCCGCCCTGGCGATCGGCCCGGTCCTCGGCAGCGGCCTGGCGAAGGCGGCCACCGGCTCGGCCGAAGCCGCGTCCTGGCGGGTCCCCGGCGAGGACGAGACGCACCAGCGGACCTGGATGGCCTGGCCGTCGAGCTACACGATCTGGGGCAACGTGCTGCCCAAGATCCAGGCCGACATCGCCAAGCTCGCCAAGGAGGTCGCCAAGTACGAGCCGGTCGTGATGTGCGCGGACGGCTCGTCGGCCGCCTCGCAGGCCCGGAGCATGTGCGGGTCCAGCGTCTCGGTGCTCAGCTCGATCCCGGTCTCGGACTGCTGGATGCGCGACACCGGCCCGCTGTTCCGGACGGACGGCCTCGGCGGCATGGACGCCCTGGGCCTGAACTTCAACGCCTGGGGCGAGAACGCCACCACCTTCTACGGCCTCCCCGCCTCCGCGTACGACAAGGACCGGGTGGTCGCCTCGAAGATCGCGGCCTACCAGGGCCTGTCGCTCACCAAGGCGTCGGTGGTCGGCGAGGGCGGCGGCGTCGAGTACGACGGCGACGGCACCCTGATGGCGACCGAGAGCTGCTGGGTGAACTCCAACCGCAACCCCGGCAAGACCAAGGCCCAGATCGAGGCGGAGCTGCTCGCCCGGTTCGGCGCCACCAAGATGATCTGGCTGCCCGGGGTCAAGGGGCAGGACGTGACCGACGGCCACATCGACGGGACCGCCCGCTACATCACCCCCGGTGTGGTGATGGTCCAGCTGGCCGGCGCCGTCCGCCCGGACGTCTGGACCGCCAACGCCCAGGCGATCTACAACGTGCTGGCCAACGCGACCGACGCCAAGGGCCGCCGGCTCCAGGTCCTCACCATCGAGGGCCCGGACAGCCTGCCCCGGATCTCGCCCGGACGCCGGGCCGAGTTCCTGAGCTCGTACATGAACTGGACGGTCACCAACCAGGCGGTGATCACCACCCAGTTCGGCGACACCGCCAAGGACGCGGCGGCCAAGTCGGCCATCAGCGCCGCCTTCGGCCGGCCCGTCGTCCAGCTCAACCTCGACAACCTCTACGGCAACGGCGGCGGCGGCGCTCACTGCGTCACCATGCAGGAGCCCGTGCGCTGATCAGCCTGTGCGCTGATCAGCCCGTCGTCGCCCCCGGCCCGCGTGGCCGGGGGCGGCGACGCCCTACCCCCTACCGGCCGACGCTGTCGAACAGCAGCCGCGCGGCCACCGTCGTCCCGTCGGTGCGGATCGTGCCGGCCACGGCGGTGGCGCGTGCGCGGGCCGCGGGCGTCAGGGCCGTCCCGAGCGCGGCCGACAGGGAGTCGACGGTCGGGTCGGCGGCGTCGTCGTGCGCCGCGCCGATCGCCAGCCCGGCCACCCGGCCGGCCCAGTACGGCTGGTCCGCGCCCCGGGGCACCACCACCTGGGGCACCCCGGCCCGGGTGGCGGTCGTCGTGGTGCCCGCGCTGCCGTGGTGGACGACGGCGGCCACCCGGGCGAACAGCGCCTGCTGGTTGACCTCGCCGACGAGGAAGCAGTCGTCCCGGTCGTCGATCAGGTCCAGCTCGCTCCAGCCGCGGGAGACGACCACGCGGCGGCCCCGCGCGCGGACCGCCTCGATCGCCGCCCGGGCGAAGCCCGCCGGGGCGGGCATGCTGCCGAAGCCCACGTACACCGGCGGCGCGCCGGCCTCCAGGAAGTCCACCAGCTCCGCCGGGAGCGGGCGCTCGTCGGGCCGCAGCCACGCGCCGGTCTGGACGGCGGCGACGTCCGCCGGCGTCAGCCACGGGTCCAGCACCGGGTCGCTCGCCAGCCACGGCCGCTCGGTGAAGGCGTAGTCGCGGACGCTGTCCACCGGCGGCAGGCCGAACGCCGCCCGTTGGGTGTTGAGTTCCGCGCCGAACATCGAGTGCGCGATCTCCGCGTCCGAGGCCCACAGCGCCCGGTTGTCGATCGCGCCGTCCGGCAGCGGCTGACCCCGCCGGGCGGGCGGGCGGCGGTGCGGCGACGGCAGCAGGACCTGCTGGTGGCTCGCGTGGACGTAGTGCACGCCGAGCTTGTCGGCCACCGAGCGCGCGCCTGCGGTGGCCGGCAGCGGACCGGTCGCCACCAGCACGTCGCACCCCTCGGCCGCCGCGGCGACCGTCTCGAACTGGGCGGCCATCAGATCGGCCACCCGCCGGGCCAGCCCGGCCGCCGACCCCGGCGTCACCGAGGTCACCAGCGGACGCACCGGGTCGCCGGCCGGCACCGACTCGACCCCGGCCCGGGCCAGCAGCTCGGCGAACTCCTCGTCCGGCGGCGCGCACACCCGCACCTGCGCGCCGAGTTCCCGCAACCGCACCGCGAGCCCCACGATCGGCTCGACGCTCCCGCGCGACCCGTACGTCGAGAACAGCACTCGCATCTGGTGATTCCCCATTTCGCAGCTTCCGCTCCGGGCCGCGTTCCGGCCCAGGTCGGCGATTCTGCTGCACGACAGGGGCCTTGCCGCAAGGCCCCCGGTCGGCTATACCTTGAGAGTGCCGAGGAGTGGGTGCTTCCTCCTCGCGCCGCTTCCCGCCGGATACGGACCGCTTCACGCGGCCACGGCGAGGCCCCCACTCCACGAGGTCCGGCCGCCTGCTGCCGAACGACGCCGGGCGGCCCCCTCCCGGGAGAACGGGAAGGGGTCGCCCGGCGAAGGGTCAGGCCGCAGGGCCGGACGGGGTGTTCAGCAGTTCGGCCAGCACCTTGGGCAGCTCGTCGGCGGAGCCGGCGGTCTGCGCGCGCCAGGCCACGTGCCCGTCCGGACGGACCAGCACGCCGCCGTCCGCCTCGACCTCGCGCAGCCGCTCCCACGCCCCGTACGGGTCGCGCAGGCCCTCGGCGGCGCCGATCGTGCGGACCGTCACCGGGACGCCGGTGAGCCGGGCCGCCTCGCGGGCGGCGTCGTGCCAGCGCTCGCCGCCGCGGCCGGTCAGCAGGACGAACCGGCCCCGGCCGACCACGTCCAGGGTGGAGCGGCGCCGGCCGCCGTCCTCCAGCCAGGCGTGCGGCAGCCGGGCGCCCGGCCAGGTGGTCGGCTGGTAGTACAGCTCCCGGTCCCGCTCGTCGACCGGCTCGGGCGTGCCGTCGTCGACCCGGGCGCCGCCGCGGTAGCGGTAGCCGATCTCGACGCCGTGCGCGTTCACCTGGTAGTTGATCCGGTCGGTCGCGGCGGCCAACGCGGCGCGCCGGGCGGCGGCCTCCTCGGTGTCGTCGGCCAGGCCGCGCAGCAGGCTCCACTGCTCGTCGGCGCTCTGCCCGGCGGTGAAGCCGAGCGCCGCCGGGATGCCGAGGAAGTCCAGCATGCTGCGGACCGCGCGGTCGACGATCTGCCCGCCGACCGGCAGCCGCTCCGCCTGGTAGCTGTCCAGCAGGGCCGGGGAGGCCGTGCCGTCCAGCACCAGCTTCAGCTTCCAGGCGAGGTTGAACGAGTCCGCGACCGCCGAGTTCAGCCCGAGGCCGTTGGTCGGCGGCATCTGGTGCACCGCGTCGCCGACGCAGAACACCCGGCCGTCGGAGTAGCGCGGGGCGACCACCGCGTTGACCTCCCACGGCGACACGCTCTTGATCCGGACGTCGACGGACGGGTCGCCGATGCTCTCCCGGATGTGCGCGAGGATCTCCTCGTGGTCGTCGCGGTCGAACTCCCCGCCGTGGTCGAGGAAACGCAGGTAGACCCACTCGTTCCAGGGGCGGATGCTGACGAACACCCGGCCGTCCTCCGGCGGGTTGCCGGGCACGGCGCCCATGTAGAGGATCGCCGGACGGTCCTCGCAGTACTTCGACAGGTCCGCCTCGAACCAGACCGAGGCGACCTTCGCCAGCCCGGTCGCGCCCTCCACGGTGAGCCCGGCCTGCTCCAGCACCCGGCTCTTGGCGCCGTCGGCGCCGATCACGTAGTCCGCGCGCACGGTGTACTCCAGGCCGGACTGCCGGTCGGCGATCACCGCCGTGACCCCGTCCTCGTCCTGCTCCAGGCTCAGGAACTCCTGCCCGAAGCGGAGTTCGCCGACCCCGGCCGCCCGGACCTGCTCGACCAGCAGCGGCTCCAGCAGGTGCTGCGCCAGGTTGCACATCGTGCTCGGGCTGGCCGCCAGGTAGTCGCCGATCCGCTCCGGGCCGTTGCCGTACGCGTCCAGCCGGCTCACCTCGGGGCCGGCGAAGGTCGACATGAAGACGTGGTTGGCCAGCAGCCGGCTCGGGGTGGCCTCGGCCAGCACCGCGTCCTCGACCCCGAGGTCGCGCAGGATCTCACCGGTGCGCTGGTTCAGCAGGTGGGCCCGCGGGGTGTGGGCGGTACCCGGGTACTTGCCGACCACCAGGTGCGCGACGCCGTAGCGGGAGAGCGCCAGCGAGGCGGTGAGGCCGGCCGGGCCGGCTCCGACGATCAGTACCGGAACCCGGACGTCGGGGGTGGTGGTGGTCTTGGTCACTGTGCAGCCTTCCGTGCATAGCCGGCGTAGATCACCGACGTGTCCTTGTGAATGCCGAGCTGGAACTGACGCCCCAGCTCGCCGTACGTGATCTCGCCCCGGGCGCGGCGGCGCATCGCCTTCAGCAGCTCCAACTGCGGCCGGGTGGAGGCGAATCCGACGAGATCCTGATTGGCCAGGCCGTGCTTGCGGAACACCGCGTGCAGCTCGGCCGGCTTGATGAAGCTCTTCCAGTCGTGCAGGTCCTTGGGCGCGAAACTGACGGACTTCCAGTCCTGCGCCATCTTGATCATCGCCAGCTTGGACCGGAACGTCCGGTTGATGGTGTCGTAGAGGTAGTGGCCGCCCGGCTTGAGCACCCGCACGGCCTCGCCGACCGCCTGGTCCACCGAGCCGACGTGCTCCAGCGTGTCGCAGCAGTAGACGAGGTCGAACTCGCCGTCCTCGAAGGGCAGTTTCTCGGCGATGCCCTGCCGGTAGGTGATGTCCAGACCGTTCTGCCGGGCGTGCTCGCCGGCCGCCTCCAGCGACGGGCCCGACGGGTCCAGCCCGGTGACCCGGCAGCCGGCCCCGGCGAAGAGCTCGGCCAGCAGACCGCCGCCGCAGCCCACGTCGAGCACCTTGAGGCCCTTGAGGTCCAGCCGCAGCCGCGTGGTCAGGACCTCCTGGAAGTAGGAGAAGCGGGCCGGCGTGAACGCCTCCAGCGTCGCGAACGGCTGGTCGTCGTGCCACCAGGAATGGGTGTTGTAGACATCGTTGTCGACGGGCATGGTCCGACTCCTCGGGAGAACTGGTCAGGAGAGCTCGGGGGAGCTCGGGGAGCTCAGGAGAGCTTGATGGTCGGGCGGTGCAGATCGAGCCAGACGGCCAGGTCGAGGACCCGCTCGAAGGCCTCCCGCTCGTCCCGGTCGACGGCCTCGGGCCGGGCGCCCGCCGCCGCCACGAGCGCGGCCCGGTCGAAGAACTCCACCGCCTGGTGGTCGCCCGACAGCAGGTCGCCGACCTGGCGCTGCAACTCCCCGACGTAGGCGAGCTGCTGGGTGTGCGGGTAGAGCGCCTTCTGCCGCTCCACCACCGAACCGGGCAGCAGGTCGCGCACCGCGGCGCGCAGCAGGCTCTTCTCCCGGCCGTCGAAGGTCTTCATCGCCCACGGGGTGTTGTAGACGTACTCCACCAGCCGGTGGTCGCAGAACGGCACCCGCACCTCCAGGCCCACCGCCATGCTCATCCGGTCCTTGCGGTCCAGCAGCAGGCCCAGCAGGCTGGTCAGGTGCACGTGGCAGAACTCGCGCATCCGCCGCTCGTGCGCGTCCTCGCCCTCCACCACCGGGATCCCGGCCACCGAGTCCTGCCAGCGCTGCCCCCAGTAGCCGGGGACGTCGAGGGTGCGCAGCAGCAGCTCGGAGTCGATCAGCTTGGTCGGGTGCTTGCGCGGGCCGAGCCCGGAGGCGGTCACCCACGGGAACATCGGGACCTGCTGCACCGCCGGCAGGTGGAACCACGGGTAGCCGCCGAAGATCTCGTCGGCCGACTCCCCGGACAGGGCGACCGTCGAGTGCTCCCGGATCGCCTTGAACAGCAGGTACAGCGAGTTGTCCGCCTCGCCGAAGCCGAACGGCAGGTCGCGGGCGGTCACGGTGGCCAGGCGCACCGCGGGGTCGGCCAGCGCCTGGTGGTCGAGCCGGATGTCGTGGTGCTCGGTGCCGACGTGCTCGACCACCGCGCGGGCGAACGGCGCGTCCTGCGAGCCGCGCAGCTCGTCGGGGCGGAACGCGTCCGGCTGCTCGAAGTCGACGGTGAAGGTGCGCGCCCGCTCGCCCTGCTCCGCCAGCCGGCGGCCGGCCAGAGCAGTGAGGGCGCTGGAGTCGAGGCCGCCGGAGAGCAGCACGCACTGCGGGACGTCGGCGACCAACTGCCGCGCCACGCTGTCCTCCAGCAGCTCCCGGACGTGCCGGACGGTGGTCTCGGTGTCGTCCCGGTGCTCGGTGACCTCCAGCCGCCAGTACACGTGCTCGCGCAGGCCCGAGCGGTCGAAGGTCACCATGGTGCCCGGCTTGACCTCGTGCATGCCCGCCCAGACGGCGCGGCCGGGGGCCTTGACGAAGCCGAACAGCTCACGGAAACCGTCGGTGTCCACCACCGGCTCCACGGCCGGGTGGGCGAGCAGCGCCTTCGCCTCGGAACCGAACAGCACACCGTCGGCGGTCTGCTGGTAGTAGAGCGGCTTGATGCCCAGCCGGTCGCGCAGCAGGACCAGCTTCTCCACCCGGCCGTCCCAGATGCCCAGCGCGTACATGCCGTTGAGCCGGTCGGCGACGCCCTGCCCCCACTCCAGGTAGCCGCGCAGGACGACCTCGGTGTCGCTGGCGGTGCGGAACTCGTGCCCCCGGCGGCGCAGTTCGTCCCGGAGCTCGGTGAAGTTGTACGCCTCGCCGCTGTAGGTCATGGCGACCGGGCCGTCCGGCGTCTCGGCCACCATCGGCTGGGCGCCGCCCGCCAGGTCGATGATGGCGAGCCGGCGGTGGCCCAGCGCGGCGTGCCGGGACAGCCAGGTGCCGGCGGCGTCCGGACCGCGGCAGGCCATGGTGTCGGTCATCGCGGTCAGGGTGGGGAGTTCACGTTCGAGGTCGTGCTGGAAGGAGATCCAGCCGGCGATCCCGCACATTCGGGTCTTCTTTCGGTCGGGGGCGGGGTGGCTGTGTGTGGCGGGGCGGGGCGGGGCTCAGCGGCGGGCGGCGTCCCGCTGGGCGGCGTCGCGCTGGGCGGCCATGTAGGCGGGCAGGCCGTCGATGTGCGAGCGGCCGGTGGGGGCGAAGAAGAACCGGTCCAGCGTGCCCTGGAGGAAGGACCACGGGCGGTTCAGCTCGGCCGCCCAGCGCCAGCCGAACCGGGCGCCGTTCTCGGTCGGCTCGACCACGTAGTCCTCCACCAGGTGGCGGAAGATCGGACGGGTCCCCTCGGTGGCGGTGAAGGTCTTGCGGGTGCCCTCCTCCCAGCGGAAGAAGCGCTCCCGGAGGGCGAAGTCACCGTCCATCTCGATCTCCCGGGTGGTGCCGACGCCGAACGGCCGGGGCGAGGTCCAGGTGAGCCGCCGCATGCCCTTGGTCCAGCTGGACACGCCGTCGCCGGTCAGCGCCGCCCAGGTCTCCTCGGCGGAGAACGGCACCTCCACCGAACGGGCGTGGTAGAGCGGGGCGGTGGCGAAGAGGGAGTCGTCGGCCTCCTCGATCGGGTACCAGCGGGGTGCGGCCATGGGCGCGGTTCCTTTCCGGAACGGAACGGGGCGGGGGCGGGGTCGGGGAGAGGGGGAACGCGGGAGGGTGTTCAGGCCTTGCGGGCCCGGAAGAGGCCGACGGAGCCGCGCGTGACGAGGTCGAAGTCGTCGAAGTTCTGCTTCAGCTGGTCGCGCAGGTCCTCCAGGTCGTCCCGGTCGTTGTGGAACACGCCCTTCGCGTTGAGGTTGTTCATCAGCCAGCGGCCGGCCCCGGTGACCGGGACGCCCGAGGACAGCACGGTGCTGCCGAAGACGATGCCGCCGGGCTTCACGGCCGCGGCCGCGTGCTTGATCGCCACGCCCTTCTCCCGCAGGCTGCCGGGGATGCAGTGCAGCAGGAAGCTGAGGGCGGCCGAGTCGTGGCTCTCGGCGGGCACCGGCAGCGGCTCCAGGGCGTTGGCGACGACCTTGGTGGTGTTGATGTGGGCCAGCCGCTCGGCGGTGAAGTCCAGCGTGCTGGGGTTGAGGTCGGCCAGCGTGACCTGCGGGTTCGAGACCGGGAACCGGGAGTGCTCCAGCAGGTAGCCGGTGCCGACGCCGATCTCCAGGTGCTTCGCGCCGAGGCAGGTGTTGTACATCTGCTGGAAGTTGCGCGGCGAGCAGCGCCAGAACAGCGGCGCGCTGCCGCGGAACACGACCAGGTCGTAGAAGTTCAGCGCGCGGCGGTGGTAGGGGGCCTGGCCGTCGAGGACCGCCTGGTCCAGGTCGGCGTGCTGGTGGCCGTGGTCAGTGCTCATCTTCTGCTCACCTTCGTCGGGAGTTCGTCGGGCGGCGGTGCTGCGGTGCGGCATTGCGGCGGGCGGAGCGGTGGAGCGGGTGGAGCGGGAGGGTCAGGCGACCGGCTCGGCGAGCAGGTCGAGGACCGCGCGCACGGTGGTCGGGCTGTGCTCGCCGGTCATCGTGAAGTGGTCGCCCGGGACCTCGGCCCCGGTGTGCGGGACCGGCCAGGCGGCCTGCCAGTCGGTGGCGGGGAAGCCGGGCAGCGGCCGGGCGGCGCGCAGGTGGAGCGTGGGCGTGGCCAGGGGCTGCGGCTGCCAGACCTCGAAGAGCCGGGCGTAGCCGCCCATCGCGGTGAGGCAGACGTCGTCCAGCAGGGCACCGGCGGGAATCCGACCGGACGTCAACTGTCCGGCGATCTCCGCCTGGACGAGGGGCAGTATGGCACTCCCGGGCCGGTAGCTGTCCAGCAGGACGACCGAGGCGGGGTGGACGCCCAGCTCCTCCAGCCGCGCCGCCACCGCGTGCGCGATCCACCCGCCGGCCGAGTGGCCGAGGAGCGCGAACGGCTGCCCGGCGGCGAGCCGGCGGACGTCCTCCGCGTGCAGCCGGACCAGCGCGTCGAGGTCGGCCGGAAGCCGCTCGCCCGGCGAGAAACCGGGGGCGGGCAGCGCCCACAGCTCGTGCCGGCCGCTCAGCGCGGCGGCGAGCCGCGCGTACTGGTGGGCGCCGGACCGGCTCGCGAAGGAGGGGAAGGAGAAGATGCGGGGCACGGCCGGGCCGGTGGCCGGACCCCGGGTGAGTCGGACCGGGGCCGGCCGGGCGGACGGCTCGGGCAGGGCGCCGGCG
Source organism: Kitasatospora sp. NPDC093806 (assembly GCF_040683335.1). Classification (NCBI taxonomy): domain Bacteria; kingdom Bacillati; phylum Actinomycetota; class Actinomycetes; order Kitasatosporales; family Streptomycetaceae; genus Kitasatospora; species Kitasatospora sp. NPDC093806. The sequence goes on along the minus strand of NZ_JBFBDO010000031.1, from coordinate 12,656 downwards.
TGGAAGGTGTCGCGGAACCGCGCTGTGGCGGCGAGGAGTTCACCGAACTCCGCGAACCGGCCGAGCTCCGCCGCCCGGGGCGCGAGCGCGGCCAGCAGGCCGTCGGCCGGTGCGGCGTCGGGGGGTGTGGTGGGGACGGCGGGTGTCGGGGCGGCGTCCAGGAGGTCCCGCAGGTGGGCGGCGAGGGCGTCGAGGGTGGGGTGTTCGAACACCGCCGTGGCGGTCAACTCCAGCCCGGTGGCGGCTTGGAGGGCGGTGCTCAGCTCGGTCGCCGCGAGGGAGTCCAGCCCCAGTTCGGGCAGCGGCAGGTCGGCCTCCAGGTCGTCCGGCGAGTCGTGTCCGAGCGCCGCGGCCACCTCGGCGGCCACCAACTCGGCCAGCACGGACTCGCGTTCGGCCGGGTCGAGATCGGAGAGCCGCGGGTACCGCCGGGCGGGTTCCGCCGTCGCGGACGGGTCGGCGGACGGGTCGGCGGGCGGCTCGATGGTGGGTCCGCCGGGCCGGGTGGCCGCGCCGACGGGCTCCGGCCAGAACCGGCGCCGCTGGAACGCGTAGGTGGGCAGGGTGACCAGGCCCGGACCGGGGGAGGGAGCGTGATCGTCGACGGGCCCGGACTCGGACTCGGGCGCGGGTTCGGGGAGGACGGCGTCCCAGGCCACCGGGACGCCCCGGACGTGCGCGCCGGCGAGCGCGGCCAGGGCGCTGTCCGCCTCCGGCCGACCGTTCCGGAGCAGCGGCAGGGCAGCCGGGGCCGGGCTCCGGTCGGCCGCCGCGTCCCGCACCAGCGCCGACAGCACACCGCCGGGCCCGAGTTCGAGGAAGGTGGTCACGCCGTCCGCCAGCATCCGGCGCGCGCCGTCGTGGAACCGCACCGCCTCCCGGACGTGCCGCACCCAGTACTCCGGCGCGCACACCTGCTCGGCCGAGGCCGGTTCGCCGGTCAGGTTCGAGAGCAGCCGCAGCCGCGGCGCCCGGTAGGTGATCCCGCTCGCCACCGCGTGGAAGCGGTCCAGCACGCCGTCCGTCAGCGGCGAGTGGAAGGCCCGGGTGACCCGCAGGCGCTTGGTCCGGTGACCGCGTCCGGCGAGGACGGCCGCGACCTCCTCGACCGGCCCGGCCAGGCCGGACAGCACGACGGCGCGCGGCCCATTGACGGCGGCGATGCCGAGCTCGGCCGACCTGCTCGCCAGCAGCGGCAGTACCTCGTCCTCGGCCGCCTCGACGGCCACCATCAGGCCGCCGTCCGGCGTTTCCTGGAGCAGCCGGCCACGCGCGGCGACCAGGCGGCAGGCGTCGTCCTCCGACAGCACTCCGGCCGCGCAGGCCGCCGCCAGTTCGCCGATCGAGTGGCCGCCGACGTAGTCGGGCGTGACGCCCCAGGACTCCAGCAGGCGGAACGCCGCCATGCCGACGGCGAACAGCCCGGCCTGGGTGAACACGGTCTCGTCGAGCAGAGCGGCCCCGGGGCTGCCCTCCTCGGCGAACAGGACGTCGCGGAGGGCCGGGAGCCCGGGCTGGGCTGCCAAGTGGCTGTCCAGCCGCTCGCACAGTCCGTCCAACGCCCGGGCGAAGACCGGGTGGGCGCGGTACAGACCCTGTCCCATGCCCGGCCGCTGGCTGCCCTGGCCCGGGAAGAGGAAGCCGACCCGGCCGGTGGCCGCGGTGCCCCGGAGCAGTCCGGGCGCGGTGTCGCCCGCGGCGAGCGCGTCCAGCCCGGACCGGAGCTCGTCGAGGTCCCGGCCGAGCACGACCGCCCGGTGCGAGAGCGCGGCGCGGGTCAGTGCCAGCGAGCGTCCGATGGTCGTGGGCGTGGTGGGTGTGGTGGCGAGGTGGTCGCGCAGGCGCTCCGCCTGGGCGCGCAGGGCGGCCTCACCCCGGGCCGAGACCGGCCAGGCGATCAGCGGCCGGGGCCCGGTGGGGGCGGGCTCGCTGGGGGTGGATACGGGCTCGCCCGGTGTCACCGCCGGTGCCGCCGGGGCCTGTTCGAGGACCACGTGGGCGTTGGTGCCGCTGATGCCGAAGGCCGACACGCCCGCGCGGCGGGGGCGGTCCCCGGCCGGCCAGGCCACCGGCTCGGTGAGCAGCGAGATCGTGCCGGAGGACCAGTCCACGTGCGGGGTCGGGGCGTCGGCGTACCGGGAGGGCGGCAGGACGCCGTGCTCCATCGCCTTCACCATCTTGATCACGCCCGCCATCCCGGCGGCGGCCGCGGTGTGGCCGATGTTCGACTTCACCGAGCCCAGCCACAGCGGCTGCTCGGCCGGCCGGTCCACCCCGTACGTCGCGAACAGCGCCTCGGCCTCGATCGGGTCCCCGAGCGGCGTGCCCGTGCCGTGCGCCTCGACCGCGTCCACCTCGGCGGCCGAGAGCCCGGCACTGGCCAGCGCCTCCCGGATGACCCGCTGCTGAGCGGGACCGTTGGGCGCGGAAAGGCCGTTGCTCGCGCCGTCCTGGTTGGTGGCCGAGCCACGGATCACGGCCAGCACCGGATGCCCGTTGCGGCGGGCGTCGGACAGCCGCTCCAGCAGTACCACGCCCGCCCCCTCGCCCCAGGCGGTGCCGTCGGCCGAAGCGGCGAACGGCTTGCACCGGCCGTCCGGCGCCAGCCCGCGCTGGCGGCTGAACCCGATGAACGCGTGCGGCGTCGACAGCACGGTGACGGCCCCCGCGAGCGCGAGCGTGCTCTCGCCCGCGCGCAGCGACCGGCAGGCCAGGTGCAGGGCGACCAGCGAGGAGGAGCACGCGGTGTCCACCGTCAGGGCTGGTCCCTCCAGCCCGAAGGTGTAGGCGAGGCGACCGGAGATGACGCTGGCCGCGTTGCCGGTCAGCAGGTAGCCCTCCAGGCCGTCCGGGGCGCCTGCCGCCAGCAGCGGGTAGTCCTGGCCGCTGCTGCCCGCGAAGACGCCGGTCCGGCTGCCGCGCAGCGACTCCGGGTCGATGCCGGCCCGCTCGAACACCTCCCACGAGGTCTCCAGCAGCACCCGCTGCTGCGGGTCCATCGCGAGAGCCTCGCGCGGGCCGATGCCGAAGAACGCGGCGTCGAAGCGGTCGGCGTCGTGCAGGAAGCCGCCTTCACGGGTGTAGCTGCGGCCGGGGCGGTCCGGGTCGGGGTCGTAGAGGTTGTCGAGGTCCCAGCCCCGGTTCCCGGGGAACGGCGTGATCGCGTCGCGGCCCTCGGACACCAGCTGCCACAGGTCCTCGGGGCTGCGGACGTCGCCGGGGTAGCGGCAGGCCATCGCGACGATGGCGATCGGCTCGTCGCCGTCGTCGGTGCCGACGGCCACCCTCGGGGCGGGCGGGGCGTCGGGAGTGGCGGCCCCGGTCTCGGAGAGCAGGGCGAGCAGGTGACGGCCCAGGACGCCCGGCGTCGGGTGGTCGAAGGCGACGGCGGCCGGGAGACGCAGGCCGGTGGCGGCGATCAGCCGGTTGCGCAGCTCGACGGCGGTGAGCGAGACGAACCCCAGCTCGTGGAAGGACCGGTCCGCCGGGATCGGATCGGCGAGGCCGAGGACGGCGGTCGCGTGGGACACCACCAGGTCGAGCAGCAGGTCTTCGCGCTCGGGCTCGGCCAGCCCGGCCAGCCGGCGGCGCAGCTGCGCGCCGGGGGAGTCGGCGGCGTGCTCGTCGGGGGCGGCGGACGTGCTCGCCCTGCCGCTCGTGCCGACGGTGTCGAGCGTCTCCACCCAGTAACGCTTGCGTTGGAAGGGGTAGGTGGGGAGGTCGGGGTGGGTGCCGGGGTGGAGGTGGGGGGTCCAGTCGACGGGGTGGCCGTGGGTGTGGAGGTGGGCGAGGGAGGTGAGGAGGCGGGTCCAGGTGTCGTCGTTGCGGCGGAGGGTGCCGGTGGTGAGGGCGGGGTCGAGGGTGTCGTCGATGGCCGGGGTGAGGACGGGGTGGGGGCTGGTCTCGATGTAGACGTGGTGGCCGTCGTTGTGGGCGGCTTGGAGGGTGTCGGTGAGGAGGACGGGCTGGCGCAGGTTGGTGTACCAGTAGTCCGCCGTGAGCTTCGTGGTGTCGATCAGGGCACCGGTGACGGTGGAGTAGAACGGGATGGAGGCTGTCACCGGGGTGATACCCGCTAGCTGTTGTGAGAGGTCTTCACGGATGGCTTCGACGTGGTGGGTGTGGGAGGCGTAGTCGACGTCGATGCGGCGGGCCCGGATCTCGTGCTGCTCGCAGTGGGCGAGGAGTTCGGCGAGGGCGTCTTGGTCCCCGGCGACGACGGTGCTGGTGGGCCCGTTGTGCGCGGCGATGGCGAGCCGGCCGTCCCAGCGCGCCAGGAGCGCGGTGGCGTCGTCGTGGCTGAGGGGGAGGGAGGCCATGCCGCCGCGTCCGGCGATCGCCAGGATCGCCCGGCTGCGCAGCGCCGCGATCCGGGCCCCATCCTCCAACGTCAAAGCACCGGCGACGGTGGCGGCGGCGATCTCGCCCTGCGAGTGCCCGATGACGGCGGCGGGCTGAATCCCCAGGGAGCGCCAGACCTCGGCCAGCGACACCATGACGGCGAACAGCGCGGGCTGGACGACGTCGACGCGGGTAAGGTCGTCGCCCCCGCGCAGCACCTGCGTCAGCGACCAGTCCACGTGCGGCGCCAGCGCGGCCTCGCAGCGGGCGATGGATTCAGCGAACACCGGTGAGGTGTCGAGGAGTTCGGCGCCCATGCCGATCCACTGCGAACCCTGTCCGGGGAAGACGAACACCGGCCGGTCGAAGGTCCCGGCGGGGGTGCCGGGGTTGGGGTCGTCGGCGAGGGCGGTGAGGTGGGCGCGGAGTTCCTGCGGGGTGGTGCCGAGGGCGACGGCGCGGTGGTCGTGGGTGGTGCGGGCGGTCAGGAGGGTGTGGCCGACGGCGCGCAGGTCGGCGTCGGGGTGCCGGTCGAGGAAGGCGGCCAGCCGCCCGGCGTGCTCGCGCAGCGCCTCGGGGGTCCGCGCCGAAAGCACCCACGGTACGACGGGGGAGACCGGCGCAGCGACCGAGGGCTCAGCCTCCTCGACCTCCGAGGCCTCCTCCAGGATCACATGCGCGTTCGTCCCGCTCGCCCCGAAGGCCGAGACGCCCGCCCGGCGCAGTCGCCCGTCCTCCTGCGGCCACTTCTGCGCCTCGGTCAGCAGCGCGACGACACCGGCCGACCAGTCGACGTGCGGGCTCGGCTCATCCGCGTGCAACGTGCGCGGCAGCACGCCGTTGCGCATCGCCATCACCATCTTGATCACCCCGGCCACGCCCGCCGCCGCCTGGGTGTGCCCGATGTTGGACTTCAACGACCCCAGCCAGAGCGGACGTTCGGCGCTCCGCTCCTGCCCGTACGTCGCCAGCACCGCCTGCGCCTCGATCGGGTCGCCGAGTGTCGTCCCGGTGCCGTGCGCCTCCACCGCGTCCACGTCGGCGGCGGTGAGCCGGGCGTCGGCGAGCGCGGTGCGGATCACCCGCTGCTGGGACGGCCCGTTGGGCGCCGTCAGCCCATTGCTCGCGCCGTCCTGGTTGACCGCCGAGCCGCGCACCACGGCGAGCACGGGGTGCCCGAGCCGCCGGGCGTCCGACAGCCGCTCCAGGAGCAGGACGCCCACTCCCTCGCCCCAGCCCGTGCCGTCCGCCCCGGCGCCGAAGGCCTTGCAGCGGCCGTCGGGGGAGAGGCCGCGGGCGCGGCTGAACTCGACGAACATGCCGGGTGCGGCCATCACGGTCGCCCCGCCGGCGAGCGCCGTCGAGCACTCGCCCCGGCGCAGCGACTGGCAGGCCAGGTGCAGCGAGACGAGCGATGAGGAGCACGCCGTGTCCACCGTGATCGCCGGGCCCTCCAGGCCGAACACGTAGGACAGCCGGCCCGAGATGACGCTGGCCGCGCCGCCGGAGAGCAGGTACCCCTCCAGGCTCTCGGTGGCCCGCTGGGCGAGCGCCGCGTAGTCGACCTGGCCCGCGCCCATGAAGACGCCGGTCCGGCTGCCGCGCAGCGACTCCGGGGTGATGCCGGCCCGTTCGAACACCTCCCAGGTGGTCTCCAGGAGCAGCCGCTGCTGCGGGTCCATGGCCAGCGCCTCGCGCGGGCCGATGCCGAAGAACCCGGCGTCGAAGCGGTCCGCGCCGTCCACGAAGCCGCCTTCGCGGGCGTAGGTGTGGCCGGTCCGGTCGGGGTCGGGGTCGTACAGCGCCTCCGGGTCCCAGCCGCGGTCGGCGGGGAACGGCGTGACGGCGTCGCGGCCGTCGGCGACCAGGTCCCACAGCCCTTCGGCCGAGTCGGCGCCGCCGGGGAAGCGGCAGGCCATGCCGACGATCGCGATCGGCTCACCGGCGACGGCCTCGGTCTCCTGGAGGCGTCGGCGCGTCTCCTGGAGGTCGGCGGTCACCCGCTTCAGGAAGTAGCGGAGCTTGTCCTCGGTCTCGCTGGCCACAGTGGCGCAACCCCTTCGGATGGAGCAGGAACAGGACGGGCGGGTCGGCGGCGGGGCCGACGCGGGCGGGTCAGCGGTGGGTCAGGAGATGCCGAGTTCGTTGGTGATGAAGTCGAAGACCTCGTCGTCGTCGGCGGATTCCAGCTCCAGCCCGGCCCCCGCGGTGTGTTCGTGCCCCGGTCCGTGCGGGTCGCTCCACCGGGCGGCGACGGCCCGCAGTCGGTCGGCGATCCGGGCCCGTTCGGGGTGGTCGGCGGCGACCGCGGCGAGCACGGCTTCGAGGCGGTCCAGTTCGGCGAGCACCGGTGCGGCCGAGGAGGCGTCGGAGCGCGGGAGCTCCGCGTCCAGGTGGCGGGCGAGTTCGGCCGACGTCGGGTAGTCGAAGACCAGCGTCGCCGGCAGTCGCAGGCCGGTGGCGGTGATCAGCCGGTTGCGCAGTTCGACGGCGGTCAGCGAGTCGAAGCCGAGCTCGCCGAACGCCCGGTCGGCGTCCACCGAGGCGGTGGCGGAGTGGCCGAGTACGACGGTCACCTGGGCGCGCACCAGGTCCAGCAGGGCGCGGGCGCGGTCCTCTTCGGAGAGCCCGGCGAGCCGCCGCTTCAGCTCCTCGGCCGCCCCGCTGTCGGGGCGGGCCCCGGCGCCGGTGGACGGGCCGGCCAGTCCGCGCAGCAGCGGCGGGAGGTCCGGGCCGGCCTGGCGCAGCGCGGCGGGGTCCAGGCGGACCGGCAGCGAGGTCGGGTCGGGCCCGGCGAGCGCCGCGTCGAACAGGGCCAGGCCGTCCTGCGGGCCGAGCGGCAGGACGCCCGAGCGGCGCATCCGGCCGAGCGTGGTCTCGTCGAGCGCGCCCGCCATGCCCCGGTCCTGCTGCCACAGGCCCCAGGCCAGCGACCGGGCGGGCAGGCCGTGCGCGGTCCGGTGCTGGGCGAGGGCGTCGAGGAAGGCGTTGGCCGCCGTGTAGCCGCCTTGGCCGGCGCCGCCGAGGGTGGCCGTCGCGGAGGAGAAGAGGACGAACGCGGCGAGGCCGGCGTCCCGGGTGAGCTCGTGCAGGTGCCAGGCGGCGTCGGCCTTGGGGCGGAGCGCGGCGTCGAACCGCTCCTCGGTGAGCGAGGCGAGCGATCCGTCCGCGGCCACGCCGGCGGTGTGGACGACGGCGGTCAGCGGGTGCTCGGCCGGGACGGCGGCGAGCACGGCGGCGAGCGCCTCCCGGTCCGCCACGTCGCAGCCGGTGACCGTCACCCGGGCGCCCAACTCTTCGAGCTCGGCGGTGAGTTCGGCCGCGCCGGGGGCCTGCGGGCCGCGCCGGCCGAGCAGCAGCAGGTGCCGCACGCCGTACGCGGTGACCAGGTGGCGGGCGAGCAGCGCGCCGAGCGCGCCGGTGCCGCCGGTGATCAGCACGGTGCCGTCCGGGTCCAGCGCGGGGGCCGTCGCGGCCGCCGCCGGGCGGGTCCGGACCAGGCGCGGCGCGAGGACGGCGCCGCCGCGCAGGGCGAGCTGCGGTTCGTCACCGGCGGCCGCCAGGGCGAGCGGGACGCTTTCGTCGGTGTCGCCGTCCAGGTCGAGCAGGACGAAGCGGCCGGGCTGTTCCGCCTGGGCGGCCCGGACCAGCCCCCACAGCGGGGCGTGGGCGAGGTTCGGGACGTCCAGGCCTGCTGCCTGCCCGGCGGCCACCGCGCCGCGGGTCGTCAGGACCAGCCGGGCGGCCGCGAACCGCTCGTCCGCCGCCCACGCCGTCAGCGCGGACCGGGTCCGGTGCAGGGCGGCGCGCGCCGCCGCGGGCAGCTCGCCGGAGGCGTCCGGCAGCGGCAGGACGACCGCGTCCGGCACCGGCAGCCCCGCGTCGACGGCCGTGCCGAGCGCCGCGAGGTCCGGGTACCGGTCGAGTTCCGCGAACCCGGGGCCGTCGCCGAGCACGGCGAGCCGGCTCGGCTGCCGCTCGGTGGCCGGGACGGGCGCCCACTCGACGCGGAACAGCGCGTCGCCCAGCCCGGCGCGGGCCGCCGCGCGCAGCTGGTCGACCGACACCGGCCGGGCCCGCAGCGCGCCGACCGAGGCGACCGGCGCCCCGGTCTCGTCGGTGACCTCCAGGGACATCGCGTCCGGCCCGGCCGGGGCCAGGCGCAGGCGCAGCGCGGCCGCGCCGGGGCGGTGCAGCCGCACGTCGTTCCAGGCGAACGGCAGCAGCACCTGCTCCCCGGTGTTCCCGACCAGGCCCGCGTGCAGGGCGGCGTCGAGCAGCGCCGGATGGACGCCGTACCCGTCCGCCTTGGCCCGCTCGGGCTCCGGGAGGACGACCTCGCCGTACACCTCCTCGCCCGCGCGCCACATCGCCCGCAGGCCGCGGAAGGACGGGCCGTAGTCGAAGCCGTCGCGGGCGACGGACGGGTAGAAGCCGTCGAGGTCCACCGGCTCGGCGCCCTCCGGCGGCCAGACGCCGGTGAGCTGCCGACCCGACCCGCCGTCCGCGGCGGACCCGGCGGCCAGCGTGCCGTCCGCGTGCCGCGTCCACTCGGCGGTGTCGTCCGGCCGCGCGTACACGCCGATCGACCGCCGGCCCGAGGCCTCGGCCGCGCCGACCACCACCTGGAGCTGGGTGGTCCCGGTCTCGCCGAGGATCAGCGGCGCCTCCTGGTTGAGCTCCTCGACCGCCGCGCAGCCGGCCAGCCGCGCCGCGTGCAGGGCCAGTTCCAGGTACGCGGTGCCGGGCACCACGGTGCTGCCCAGCACCACGTGGTCGGCGAGCCAGCGGTGCGACCGCGGCGACAGCCGGCCGGTGAGGATCAGCCCGCCGCCCTCGGCGGGGGTGACGGCGACCCCGAGCAGCGGGTGCCCGGCGGGCGCCACGCCCGGCTCGGACGCCCCGGCGAGGCTCCCGCCGGCCGGGTCCAGCCAGTACCGCTCGCCCTGGAAGGCGTACGTCGGCAGGTCCGGGCGGGCTCCGGCCGGGCCGACCAGCGCGGTGAGGGCGGCCGGCCAGTCCACCCGGACGCCCCGCACGTGCGCGTGCGCGACGGCGGCGAGCAGCGTCTCCGGCTCCGGGCGGCCCCGGCGCAGCAGCGGCACCGCCGCGACGTCCCCGGCCCGTTCCCCGGCGCTCTGCTGGGCCATCGCGGCCAGCACCCCGTCCGGGCCGAGCTCCAGCAGGGTGGTCACGCCTTGGTCGAGCAGGTAGCGGACCCCGTCGTCGAAGCGGACGGCCTCCCGGACGTGCCGCACCCAGTACTCCGGCGTGCGGATCAGCGCGCCGTCGACCGGGCGGCCGGTCAGGTTGGAGACGACCGGGATGGCCGGCTCGTGCAGGGTGAGGCCGTCGAGCACCGCGCGGAACGGCGCGAGCATCGCGTCCATCCGCGCGGAGTGGAAGGCGTGGCTGACGGTCAGCCGCTTGGTCCGCCTGCCCTGCGCGCGCAGCTCCTCGGCGACGGCGGTCACCGCCTCCTCCTCGCCGGAGACGACGACGGAGCGGGGCCCGTTGACGGCGGCGATCCCGGCCGGGCCGGCGTGCCCGGTCGGCAGGGCGGCCAGCAGGGCGGTCACCTCCGGCTCGGTCGCCTCGACCGCCACCATCGCGCCGCCGGCCGGGAGTTGCTGCATCAGCCGGCCCCGGGCGGCCACCGCGGTGACCGCGTCCTCCAGCGAGAACACCCCGGCGACGTGCGCCGCCGCGAGCTCCCCGATCGAGTGGCCGAGCACGAAGTCCGGCCGCAGCCCCCAGGACTCGACCAGCCGGAACAGCGCCACCTCCACCGCGAACAGGGCGGCCTGGGTGAACGCCGTCTCGTCCAGCCGGGCGGCCTCGGGCGACTCCTCGGCGGCGAACAGCACCTCGCGGACTGGCAGCCCGGAGGCGGCCTCCAGCAGCTCGCAGACCCGGTCCAGCTCGGCCGCGAACACCGGGAAGCGCCCGTACAGTTCGCGCCCGGCGCCGGCCCGCTGGGCGCCCTGGCCGGTGAACAGGAAGGCCAGCCGGCCGGTTCGCCCCGCCGATCCCAGCAGCAGGTTCGGCGCGTCCTCGGCCCGGCGCAGCGCGTCCAGGCCCGCCAGCAGCTCGGCGCGGTCGGTGCCGAGCACCGCCGCCCGGTGGTCGAGGCCGGCCCGGGTGGTGGCCAGCGGCCAGGCGACGTCGGCGGCCCGCCACGCCGGGGCGGCGGCGACGGCCTCGGCGAGCCGGCCGGCCTGGGCGCGCAGCGCCTCCGGGCTGCGGGCCGACAGCAGCCACGGGGTCGCGCCCGCCTCGGTCCGGGTCTCGACCTCGGCCGGGGTCTCGACGTGCTGCTCCAGGATGACGTGGGCGTTGGTGCCGCTGATGCCGAAGGAGGAGACCGCGGCCCGCCGGGGGCGGTCGACGGCGGGCCAGTCGCGCGCCTCGGTCAGCAGCTCGACCGCCCCGCGCGACCAGTCGACCTGCGGGGTCGGCTCGTCGACGTGCAGGGTGGCCGGCAGGACGCCGTGCCGCATCGCCAGCACCGTCTTGATGACGCCCGCGACGCCCGCGGCGAGCTGGGTGTGGCCGAGGTTGGACTTCACCGAGCCGAGCCAGAGCGGCCGTTCGGCGGGCCGCTCCTTGCCGTAGGTGGCGAGCAGCGCCTGTGCCTCGATCGGGTCGCCGAGCCGGGTGCCGGTGCCGTGCGCCTCGACGGCGTCGATGTCGGCGGAGGCGAGCCGGGCGTCCGCGAGCGCGGCCCGGATCACCCGCTGCTGGGCGGGCCCGCTCGGCGCGGTGAGCCCGTTGGAGGCGCCGTCCTGGTTGATCGCCGAGCCGCGGACCACGGCGAGCACCTGATGGCCGAGCCGCCGGGCGTCGGAGAGCCGCTCGACCAGCAGGACGCCCACCCCCTCGCCCCAGGCCGTGCCGTCGGCCGCGCCGGCGAAGGCCTTGCAGCGGCCGTCGGGGGCCAGTCCGCGCTGGCGGCTGAACTCGATGAACATGTGCGGCGCCGCCATCACCGCCGCGCCGCCGACCAGCGCCATCGTGCACTCGCCGTTGCGCAGCGACTGCGCCGCGAGGTGCAGGGCGACCAGCGAGGACGAGCAGGCGGTGTCGACCGTCACCGCCGGGCCCTCCAGCCCGAAGGCGTAGGCGAGCCGGCCGGAGGCGACGCTGACGGTGGTCCCGGTCAGCAGGTAGCCCTCGGCGCCCTCGGCGGTGCGCGGATCGGCGGCGTAGCCGAGCGGGGAGGCGCCGACGAACACGCCGGTGCTGCTGCCGCGCAGCGACTCCGGGGCGAGGCCGGCCCGTTCGAACACCTCCCAGGAGGTCTCCAGCAGGAGCCGCTGCTGCGGGTCCATGGCCAGCGCCTCGCGCGGGCTGATCCCGAAGAACGCGGCGTCGAACCGTCCGGCGTCGCCGAGGAAGCAGCCGGAGCGGACGTAGCTCTTGCCCGGCCGGTCCGGGTCCGGGTCGTACAGCTCCTCGGTGTCCCAGCCGCGGCCGTCCGGGAAGTCGGTGACGGCGTCCCGGCCCTCGGAGACCAGCTGCCACAGGTCCTCGGGGCTGCGGACGTCGCCGGGGAACCGGCAGGCCATGCCGACGATCGCGATCGGCTCGTGCCGGGCCTCGGTCAGCCGCTGGTTCTGCTGCTGGAGGCGCTTGGTCTCCTTGAGCGAGAGCCGGAGCGCCTCCAGCACCCGTTCCTGTGATGCAGCCTGTGATGCAGCCATCGTCGCTTCTCCGCAGTCTCCGCAGTCCGAACGTGATCAGAGGTCAGTGGTGCCGAAGACGAGGCCGACCAGGTCGTCGGCGTCCATGGCGTCGATCTCGTCGAGGTCGTCCAGGTCGTCGAGGTCGTCGAGTTCGCCGCCCGGATCGGCGGCCGGCTCCTCGGCGCCGGTGCCGGTGCCGGCCAGCGCGAGCAGGGCGTCGAGCAGCCCGGCGGCGCGCAGCCGGGCCGGCGGGATGGTGGCCAGCAGCCGGCTGACCTCGCCGTCCGCGGCCGTCCCCTCGCCGCCGGGGTCGGCCGGGGCCAGCTCGGTCCCCAGGAAGTCGGCCAGCGCCTCCGGCGTCGGGTGGTCGAAGATCAGGGTGGCCGGCAGCCGGAGCCCGGTGGCGGCGTTGAGCCGGTTGCGCAGCTCGACGGCGGTCAGCGAGTCGAAGCCGAGCTGCTTGAACGCCCGGTCCGGCCGGATCGCGTCGTCCGAGGCGTGGCCGAGCACCACGGCCGCGTTGGCGCGCACCAACTCCAGCAGTGCGAGCGCCCGTTCGGCCGCGGGCAGTCCGGCCAGCCGCAGGGCGGGCGCGGCCGTGTCACCCGACCCGGCGGCGGCGACCGCGCG
>NZ_JBFBDO010000030.1:0-75455 GCF_040683335.1 Kitasatospora sp. NPDC093806 | reverse complement strand
CCCGTCCCCTATTCCCATGCTCCGCCGTGCGGGCCGCGCCCCCCCGGGGGGGGGGGCGCGCGGCCGTCGGCGGGTGTCGGTGCCCGGTGGGTCAGCCGCGGCGGGCGCGGCGGATGGCGGAGGTCACCACCGGCGGGAGGAGGTCGCCCACCGCGCGCTTGGCCACGTTGGTCGGACGGCGGCGCTCGGCGGCGCGGGCCCGGCGCTCGGCGAGGTCGTGGGCGGCCACCTCGCGCTCGCGCTCGGCGTCGCGGAAGGCCTCGTCGGCGGCCCGCTCGGCGTCCCGGCGCTCCGCCTCGACGGTCAGCCGGGCGTGGTGGCGGGAGACCCGGAACGGCTCGGCGCCCTCGGCGCTGCCGCCGATCCGGACCAGCCGCCGCCCGTTGAGCGTCTCGTTGGTGAGGTCGCAGTGCGGCAGGGTGCCCCGGCGGGCCAGCAGGTCCAGCTGGGCCGGCTCCGGGTCGCCCCAGGTGCCGTAGAACTTGGTGTCGGTGAGCGCGATCGGCTTGAGCCCGTGGTTGAACACGGCCTCCCAGGTGGCGGCGGCGACGCCCGGGGTGTGCGCCGAGCGGTAGTCGTCGAGGACCACGACGCCCTGCGGGTCGAGCGCGGTCCGGGCCACCTGGAGGTCCCCGGCGACGTGCTCGTAGAGGTGGGAGGCGTCGATGTGGATGAAGCGGAACGCGCCGGGCGGGATGCGGCCGCCGGCCAGCGTGGAGGTCGGCGCCTGGATGATCTCCGGCAGCACGTCGTGGAAGGCGAGGTAGTTGACCTCGAACGCCGTCCGGGTGAGCGTCTTGCGGTAGGACATGTCCATCTCGGCGGCGTTCTCGTCGTCCGGCGCGTCCGAGTCGAAGAGGTCGCAGACCGTGAAGCTCTCCCCCGCCTGGAGGTGGGCTCCGATGACGATCGCGCTGCGGCCCAGGTAGGCGCCCATCTCCAGCAGGTCGCCGGTGAGACCGGCCTTCTCCTGGCGGCCGAGGAACCACTCGAAAAGGTGGCGGTCGTGGTCCCAGAACCACCCGGGCACGTCATCGAGCACCGCCGGCTCAGCTGGCTGCTGCGGCTCGGCACTGAGTGCGGCGTCGGTCACGAGGCGGCTCCTAACACGGTACGAACGACCATTGGGCACGAGCTCCAGACTCGGGAGGCGCGGCCCCACCGGCCGGCGACGGTCCTCGGTCGGCCCAGTGACCAGGGGGCCGGGGTGGCGGCCCGAGCACGCGAACGCGACCCGACCTGCCGCCAACGGTAGTCCGGCGCGCCCGAGTTCGCAGCAATCTACCCGCCGCAGAGCGGAGTTGGGCGAACCTCGACAGGAAGAATTTCGTGACCCAGCGGTTTGTGGACGGACTTGACCGCCGTCCCTCACGTACCAAAAGGCCGGTTCGTCCATAGTGCCGTCTGACCACCCGATTTGTCATCATCACAGGACACGATCATCTGCTGGGGCGCCGTCCTGCGGTCAGACCTGTGCTCAGTCCTGCAGTGAGTCCCGCGGTGATCCTTCCGGGCCCTTGCGTCCGATGGTTCGCGCGCCGTTGACTGGTTCCGGGTCGACCGGTGGGAGGCCCGGGGGCGCGGAGCCGCGGGCAGACGGGCCCGCGGGCACGCGATGACGAGAGGTGGGGCGGATGGACCAGGTGGAGCGCGCGGAGGGATACGCCGAGCACACCGACCAGTACGTCGACGGAGCCTGGCGGCCCGCGCTGGACGCCGGGACGATCCCGGTGCTCGACCCGGCGACGGAGCGGCTGCTCGCGACCGTCCCGGCCGGCGGCGCGGCGGACGTCGACGCGGCCGTGGCGGCGGCCCGCCGGGCGGCCCGGGCCTGGGGCGCCACGACCGCTGCGGAGCGGCTGGTGCCGCTGACCCGGCTGCGCGACGGCCTGGCCGCGCACCAGGAGGAGATCGCCGCCACCGTGGTCGCCGAGCTGGGCTCGCCGATCGGCTTCGCCACCGCAGTGCACGCCGCGCTGCCGCTGGCGGTCACGGAGTCGTACCTGGCGCTGCTCGCCGACTACGTGTTCGAGGAGCGGGTCGGCAACTCGGTGGTGCACGCCGAGCCCGCCGGGGTGGTCGCGGCGATCACCCCGTGGAACTACCCGCTGCACCAGATCGTGGCCAAGGTGGTGCCGGCCCTGGCGGCCGGCTGCCCGGTGGTGCTCAAGCCGGCCGAGGACACCCCGCTGGTGGCCCGGCTGTTCGCCCGGCTGGTCGACGCGGCCGGCTTCCCCGCCGGGGTGTTCAACCTGGTGACCGGCACCGGCGCGGTGGCGGGCGCGGCGCTGGTCGGCCACCCGGAGGTGGACGTGGTGTCGTTCACCGGTTCGACGGCGGTCGGCCGGACGGTCGGCGAGACGGCCGGGCGCGCGATCAAGCGGGTGGCCCTGGAACTGGGCGGCAAGTCGGCGAACGTGGTGCTGCCCGGCGCCGACCTGGCCCGCGCGGTGAACGTCAACCTCGCCAACGTGTGTGCCAACTCCGGTCAGGCGTGCAACGCGTGGACCAGGCTGCTGGTCCACCGCGACCGGTACGAGGAGGCGGTGGAGCTGGCCGCCAAGGCGGCCGAGAAGTACGCCCCCGGCGACCCGACCGACCCACAGACCCGGCTCGGCCCGCTGGTCAGCGACCGCCAGCGCGAGCGGGTGCGCGGCCACATCGCCGGCGCGCTCGCCCAGGGCGCCCGTCTGGTGGCCGGCGGCGCCGAGGCCCCGGACGGTCTGGCGACCGGCTTCTACGTCCGTCCGACCGTCCTCGCCGACGTCACCGGCGACATGGCGATCGCCCAGGAGGAGGTGTTCGGGCCGGTGTTGGTGGTGCTCGCCTACGAGGACGAGGACCACGCCGCCGAGTTGGCCAACGCCACCGAGTACGGACTGGCCGCCGCGGTCTGGGCCGAGGACGCCGACACCGCGGCCCGCTTCGCCCGCCGTCTGGACGCCGGCCAGGTCGACATCAACGGCGGCCGCTTCAATCCGGTCGCGCCGTTCGGCGGTTACAAGAAGTCGGGGCTCGGCCGCGAGCTGGGCCGGCACGGCATGGAGGAGTTCCTGCAGTACAAGTCGCTCCAGTACTAGGCCCTTACCAGGCCCTTTTCTTCAGGCCCTGCCGGCGCCCGGGCCGGGTGGGTGGGACGCGCCGTCCCGCCCGCCCGGCCCGAGGGCGGTCGACCGGTCAGACCAAGTCGACGCCCGGGTAGAGCGGGTGGGCGGCGAGCAGGTCCGCCGCGCGCTTGGCGATGCCCTCGGCGACGGCCGGGTCCAGGACGTACTGGGCCTTGGACGGCGCGCCGCCCGCGGTGGCGGCGGGGGTGGTGGCGCGCAGCACGGTGTCGATCAGGCCGGCGATCTCGTCCATCTCGGCGGTGCCGAGGCCGCGGGTGGTGAGCGCGGGGGTGCCGATCCGCACGCCGGAGGTGTACCAGGCGCCGTTCGGGTCCTGCGGGACGGAGTTGCGGTTGGTGACGATGCCGGAGTCGAGCAGGGCCGCCTCGGCCTGGCGGCCGGTCAGGCCGTAGCCGGACACGTCGGCGAGGACGAGGTGGTTGTCGGTGCCGCCGGTGACCAGGGTGGCGCCGCGGCGCAGCAGGCCCTCGGCGAGCGCCCGGGCGTTGTCGACGATCCGGTGGGCGTAGGTCTGGAACTCGGGGCGGCGGGCCTCGGCGAAGGCGACCGCCTTGGCGGCCATGACGTGCGAGAGCGGGCCGCCGAGCACCAGCGGGCAGCCGCGGTCGACGTGCTCGGCGAGTTCGGCCTTGCAGAGCACCATGCCGCCGCGCGGGCCGCGGAGCGACTTGTGGGTGGTGGTGGTGACGATGTGGGCATGCTGGACCGGGTCGAAGTCGCCGGTGAACACCTTGCCCGCGACCAGGCCGGCGAAGTGCGCCATGTCGACCATCAGGGTGGCGCCGACCTCGTCGGCGATCTCGCGCATCTTCCGGAAGTCGACCCGGCGCGGGTAGGCGGAGTAGCCGGCGACCAGGATCAGCGGGCGGAACTCGCGGGCGGTGGCGCGCAGCGCGTCGTAGTCGATCAGGCCGGTGGCCGGGTCGGTGCCGTAGCTGCGCTGGTCGAACATCTTGCCGGAGATGTTGGGGCGGAAGCCGTGGGTGAGGTGGCCGCCGGTGTCCAGGGACATGCCGAGCATCCGCTGGTTGCCGAGCTCCTGGCGCAGCTCGGCCCAGTCCTGCTCGGTGAGGTCGTTGACGTTGCGGACGCCGGCGCGCTGGAGGGCGGGGCTCTCGACCCGCTGGGAGAGGACGGCCCAGAACGCGGTCAGGTTGGCGTCGATGCCGGAGTGCGGCTGGACGTAGGCGTGGTCGGCGCCGAAGAGCGCGCGGGCGTGCTCGGCGGCGATGGTCTCGACGGTGTCGACGTTGCGGCAGCCGGCGTAGAAGCGGCGGCCGGCGGTGCCCTCGGCGTACTTGTCGCTGAGCCAGTTGCCCATGGCGAGGAGGACGGCCGGGGAGGCGTAGTTCTCGCTGGCGATGAGCTTGAGCGAGGCGCGCTGGTCCTCGATCTCCTGGCCGATGGCGGCGGCGATCCGCGGCTCGACCGCGGCGACCACGTCGAGGGCGGAGCGGAAGGCGGTGTTGGCGGCGGGCGTGGCGGCCGTGTGCGGCTGCTGGGTCGACGGCGTGGACGACGGCGTGGACGACTGTGGGGCCATGGCGGTCTCCTGGTGGGGAGTCGGGGGGCCCAGGCGCTCGGCAATTGCTACGTGATCCGGCACGGGGCCGCTTCCCGATGGTCGATTCCATCCGTGCGCGCCAGTCGCGGCCCGCCGGAATCGTATCAATGTGCGGGGCTCTGTGGTGGAGATCTCAAAATGCGGGACGGCGGCGGACATGACACGACTTTTGTCCGGTTATGTCCGTTCTACTGCTACGGCAGTATTGCGGCGGAATGAAGCCGTCACAATGCCCGAAACAAAGGACGCGAACAAGCTCCGGAGCACCCCCGGAATGATTTGCGGAACTCCCCCGGCATCCGATCTGATGACGCCCGGCGGCCCTACCGGGAAACCCCCGGAGCGGCCGCCGGGAAATGCACGTCAGCGCTCCCTCACCCACGGGGCGGCGGAGGAAATTCGGGGAGTACACCTCTCATGGCAGTGGTCGAACAAGTCGCAGCACCGGCACCGGTGCCGTCCGCCCCCGCGAGTCTGCTGCGCCGCGTCTGCCGCGACCGCACCGGAGCCGTCGCCCTCGGCGTCGTCCTGTTCTTCCTGCTGCTCGCCCTCACCGCCCCGCTGATCGCCGCCCTGTACGGCAGGAACCCGACCGAGCACTACGGCCAGAACCTGCCCGGCCTGCTCAGCGACGGCGGCCTGCCGATCGCGCCGAACGGCGGCATCTCCGGCGAGTTCTGGTTCGGCCTGGAGCCCGGCCTGGGCCGCGACGTGTTCACCCAGCTGCTGTACGGCATCCGCACCTCGCTGCTGATCGCCTTCGCCTCGGCCGCCGTCACCACCACCCTCGGGGTGCTGGCCGGGGTCGCGGTCGGCTACCTCGGCGGGATCACCGACCGGCTCTTCGGCTTCCTCTCGAACGTCCTGCTGGCCTTCCCGACGCTGCTCCTGCTGCTCGCGCTCAGCCCGGTGATCCAGTCCCGGCTGGTCGACCCGGGCACCGCGGAGCCCGAGTGGATGCAGTTCCTGGTGCTGATCCTGGTGTTCTCCGCGTTCGGCTGGATTCCGCTGGCGCTTTCCCTGCGGGCCGCCGTCCGGTCACTTCGGGAAAGGGATTTCGTGCAGTCCGCCCGGGCGCTCGGGGCGAGCGGATTCCATATCGTCTTCCGGGAACTCCTGCCGAATGTCCGGGCCCAGCTGCTGGTGCACGCGACCATGGCGGTGCCGACCTTCGTCGCCGCCGAGGCGGTGCTGTCCTTCCTCGGCGTGGGCATCAACGAGCCGGTCCCGGACTGGGGCCGGATGATCTCCCGCGGCTCCGAGGTCTTCCAGGCCGACCCGACCTACATGTTCTTCCCGGGCGTCGCGCTGCTGCTGTTCGTGCTCGCCTTCAACCTGCTCGGCGACGCCGTCCGGGACGCGCTGGACCCGCGCGCCGCGCGCTGAAACGTTCCTTCACCTTCCCGTTCCACCCGATCGCCCAGTTCCACCCGATCGCCCCGGACCCCCCGGGGCAAGGAGAAATTCGCCATGCGCTGGATCAAACCGTCCCTCGCCGTCGTCGCGACCGCCCTGCTGGCGACGTCCTGCTCGGCCGGCGCGGGCTCCACCTCCGGCACCGGCCCCGCCGCCGCGCCCAAGGACACCTCCCCGCTGACCGCCGCGCTCGGCACCGAGAAGGAGAGCGCCGGCCCGGCGCCCGCCGTCCCCGGTGCCCGCCCCGGCGGCACGGTGAACGTCTACAACGCCACCGACTTCCGCCACCTCGACCCGCAGAAGGTGTACGCGGGCGCCGCGTACAACACCTCGCTGCTCTGGGGCCGCCAGCTGACCCAGTACCAGGTGGTCGACGGCAAGGCCAAGCTCGTCGGCGACCTCGCCACCGACACCGGCACCGCCGCCGACGGCGGCCGCACCTGGACGTACAAGCTGAAGGAGGGCGTGGCCTGGGAGGACGGCCAGCCGATCACCTCCCAGCAGGTCAAGTACGGCATCGAGCGCACCTTCGGCAAGGGCTACGAGGTCGGCCCGCCGTACTGGCCGCAGTGGCTCACCGGCGAGGCCAGCTACGACGACGCCCGCAAGAAGTACGCCGGCCCGCAGGACGGCGACCTCGCCGCGATCGAGACGCCGGACGACCGCACGATCGTCTTCCACTTCCCGCAGCCGCAGGCCGACGTGCCGTACATGGCCGCGCAGTCCTCCTCCTCGCCGGTGCGCAAGGACAAGGACACCGGGACGGACTACGACCGGCTGCCGTTCGCCAGCGGCCCGTACCGGATCGTCGAGCACGTCCAGAACACCCGGATGGTGCTGGAGCGCAACCCGAACTGGAAGCCGGAGACCGACCCGATCCGCAGCCAGTACCCGGAGAAGTACGTCTTCAGCTACGGCAAGGAGGCGCTCAACATCAACCAGGAGATCCTCTCCGGGCGCGACGGCGGCGCGGACGCCACCACGGTCTCCACCCAGCTCTCCCCCGAGCTGTACCAGACCGTGGACACCGACCCGAAGGCCAAGGAGCAGGTCGTCTCCGGCCGGCAGGGCGCCTTCGTCACCTACCTCATGGTCAACAACGAGCGGGTGGCCGACGCCGAGGTCCGCAAGGCCCTCAACCTCGCCTACCCGCGCCAGCAGGCCCGCCAGGTCCAGGGCGGCAGCCGGGCCGGCGAGCTCGCCAGCACCCTCAGCTCGCCCGCGCTGGTCGACTGGCAGAAGTACGACCTGAACCCGGCCAAGCCGGAGGGCGACCCGGAGGCCGCCAAGGCCGCGCTGGCCAAGGCCAAGCAGCCGCCCGCCCCGCTCACCTACGCGTTCGCCAACACGCCCAACGGGCAGCGGGTCGCCCAGGTGCTGGTCGACGGCTTCGCCAAGGCCGGCATCACCATCGTGCCCAAGCCGATCGACCCCAAGGCGCTGCTGGACGAGGCGCACCGCGCCGACTCCCCGTACGACCTGTGGGAGGAGACCAGCTCGGTCGACTGGCCGACGCCGTCCACGCTGGTCCCGTTCTCCTTCGACGGCCGCGCCAACAGCGACCTCAACTCCGCCCGCTACCGCAACGGCGAGGTGGACAAGGAGATCGACCGGATCAACCAGATCGGCGAGCCGCGCGCCAAGGCCAAGGAGCTGTACGCGCTGGAGCAGACCGTCATGAAGGACCTGCCGGTGCTGCCGTTCGCCTACCCGAACATGAACCAGCTGCGCGGCTCCAACGTCGGCGGGGCGTTCATCCACCCGATCTACGGGTCGGTCAGCCTGGCCTGGGTCTACCTGAAGTCGTGACGTCCTGACGTCCTGACGTTTCGATCACTCGAAGTCCCTCGGTGGCCCCGCCCGGTGCGGGGCCACCGATCCCCGACGCTCCCCACTCCCCCCGACGCCCCCTCCGACCCCGGACCGGCCACCATGCTCTCCTTCGCCCTGCGACGGGCCCTCCAGGCGCTCGCCGTCCTGGCCGCGGTCTCCGCCGCCGCCTTCGCCCTCTTCTACGCCGCCCCCGCCGACCCGGCCCGCGCCGCCTGCGGTCCGCGCTGCGACACCGGCCAGGTCGCGGCGGTCCGCGCGAGCATGGGCCTGGACCAGCCGCTGCTCACCCAGTACACCGACTACCTGACCGGGGTCGTGGCCGGCCGGGACATCCAGGACGTCGACGGCTCCACCATCCACTGCGACGCGCCCTGCCTCGGCTACTCCTATCGGCTGCACCAGCCGGTCACCGACGCGCTGATCGACCACCTGCCGGTCACCGTCTCGCTCGCCGCGGGGGCGCTCGCCTTCCTGCTGCTGTTCGGGCTCGGCACCGGCTTCGTCGCCGCGCTGCGGCACGGCACCAGGACGGACAAGCTGCTCTCCGGCTTCACCCTGGTCGGGGCCAGCGTGCAGATCTACTTCCTCGGGTACGTCGCCCAGTGGGGGCTGGTCTACACCACCGGGCTGCTGCCGCTGCCCTCGTACACCCCACCGGCCACCGACCTCGCCGCCTGGGCGGGCGGCATGCTGCTCCCCTGGCTGGTCCTCGGCTTCGTCAACTCGGCGGTGTTCGCCCGGCTCTCCCGCTCCCAGCTGCTGGAGACGATGAACGAGGAGTACGTCCGCACGGCCCGTGGCAAGGGCCTCGGCCGGCTCCGCGCGCACCTCAAGTACACCTCGCGCGGCGCCGCCGGACCGCTCGTCCAGCTGCTCGGCCTGGAGGCGGGCGCGCTGCTCGGCGGCGCGGTGATCACCGAGACCGTGTTCGGGCTGAACGGCGTCGGCCGGTTCGCCAGCGAGGCCGTCGAGGGACAGGACCTGCCCGCCGTGGTCGGCGCCGTCCTGCTGGCCGCCTGCTTCGTCGTGCTGTTCGTCGCCCTGGCCGACCTCGCGGTGGCCTGGCTCGACCCGCGCATCCGCCTCAGCTGAACCCCCTGGAGCCCGTCCCATGACCCCGCCCTCCGCCGACGCCTCCCCCGCTGACGCCTCCGCCACCGGCCGCCCCGCCGCCGGGGAGCCCGTGCTCAGCGTCCGCGGCCTCACCGTCAGCTTCGCCGACCCGCGCGGCGGCGCCCCCGTCACCGCCGTCCGGGACCTCTCCTTCGACCTCGCCCGGGGCGAAGTGCTCGGCCTGGTCGGCGAGTCCGGCTCCGGCAAGTCGGCCACCGGCCTCGCCGTCCTCGGCCTGCACGACCCGCGCACCACCACCGTCACCGGCTCGATCCGGCTCGGGGACCAGGAGTTGGTGGGCGCTGAGGAGTCCGTGCTGCGCCGGGTGCGCGGCGGCCGCGTCGCGCTGGTCTTCCAGGACGCGCTCACCTCGCTCAGCCCCTTCCACGGCGTCGGCGCCCAACTCGCCGAGATGTACCGGCTGCACCACCCCGGCGCGGGCCGCGCCGAGGCCCGCCGGCGGGCGGCCGACATGCTCGACCGGGTCGGCATCCCGGCCACCCGGGTGCGGGACTTCCCGCACCAGTTCTCCGGCGGCATGCGGCAGCGCGTGATGATCGCGATGGCGCTGCTGAACGAGCCCGACGTGCTGATCGCCGACGAGCCGACCACCGCCCTGGACGCCCGCGTCCAGCGCCAGGTCCTCGACCTGCTGGGCGAGTTGCAGCGCGAGCACGGCACCGCCGTCCTGCTGGTCAGCCACGACCTCGGGGTGGTCGCGGGGACCACCGACCGGACGCTGGTGCTGCGCGGCGGCCGCCGGGTGGAGAGCGCGCCGACCGCCGAGCTGCTGGCCGATCCCAAGGAGCCCTACACCCGGGCACTGGTGGGCGCGGCGCTCACCCTGGAGACGGTACCGGGCAGCGTGCTGCCCACTGTTGACGATCCGTCACCTGTCGGGAGCTTCGCGGAGCGGATTTTCGGCGAGCAGGCCTCCGGCGAGCGGACCGCCTCGCCCGAGGCTCCCGGCCGCTGGCTGGTCGAGATCGAGGACCTCGCCGTGCACTTCCCCGGCCGCCGCCGCTTCCCCGGCCTGCGCGCCGAACCGGTCCGCGCGGTCGAGGGCGTCAGCCTGCGGATCGCCCCCGGCGAGACGCTCGGCCTGGTCGGCGAGTCCGGCTCCGGCAAGTCCACCACCTCCCGCGTGCTGGCCGGCCTGCAGGCCGCCACCGGCGGCACCGTCCGGTACGACGGCGTGGACGCCACCGCGCCCGACCGGGCGCTGCGGCGACGGCTCAGCAAGGAGATCCAGCTGGTCTTCCAGGACCCGTACGCCTCGCTCAACCCGCGCCGCACCGTCGCCCAGACCCTGGACACCCCGCTGCGCCTGCACACCGCCCTCACCGCCGAGCAGCGCCGCGCCCGCGCCGCCGAACTGCTCGAACAGGTCGGCCTGCCCGCCGCCCACCTGGACCGCTACCCGCACGAGTTCTCCGGCGGCCAGCGCCAGCGGATCGGCATCGCCCGCGCGCTCGCCCCCGAGCCCCGCCTGATCATCGCCGACGAGCCCGTCTCCGCCCTGGACGTCTCGGTCCAGGCCCAGGTCCTCAACCTGCTGATGGAGCTGCGCGAACGGCTCGGCGTCGCCTTCCTCTTCGTCTCCCACGACCTCGCCGTGGTGCGCCACTTCTGCGACCGGGTGGCCGTCATGCACCGCGGCCGCCTGGTCGAGTCCACCGCCCGCGACCGGCTCTTCACCGCGCCCCACACCGACTACACCCGCTCCCTCCTCGCCGCCGCCCACTGAGACCGCCCCGGGTCCGTCGCGGGTCTGCCCCGGGTCCGTCACGGGTCCGTCGCGGGTCCGTCGCGGGTCCGTCGCGGTCGAGGCCGCGACGGGCCCGGTGGTTGTCAAGGTTGCGTGGCCAGCGTGCGGGGAGGACGCGCGGAGGGTGCGGGCCTCGTGCGGGAGTTCGGGGCTTCGGCTGCGCGGGTGGCGTCCGGCGGGTTAGCGTGCTGCGGCTGTCACGATCACGAGGCGCCGGGGACGGCCCGGTCAGGGGGAAGAGCGTGTCCGAGGAACTGCTGCTCGCGAGGATCAACCACGGGTTCGACCACCTGGACGCCGACGGGGACGGCCTGCTGACCGAGCACGACCACGTGCTGATGGGGCACGCGGTGGCCCGGTCGCTGGGACACGCGGAGGGGTCGGCCACCGAGCAGCGGATCGTCGAGGCGTACCTGGCCATCTGGCGCGACCTGCACGTCTCCCACCTGCCGCTCGGCACCACGGCGATCGGCCGCGAGCAGTTCGTCAGCTCGACCCGCTCGCTCGCCGACGACCCGGTGGCCGCGCGGGCCGTGCTCGGGGCGCTGGCCGAGGCGTTCATGGCGATCGCCGACGTCGACGGCAGCGGCACGGTCGACGCCGGCGAGTTCTTCGTCTTCCAGCGCGGCCACTTCTCCGCCCTCTCCCGCGACGACGCCGACGAGGCCTTCCACCGGCTCGACCTGGACGGTGACGGCCGGCTCTCCGCCGACGAGTTCGTCTCCGGCATCATCGAGTTCTGGACCAGCCTCGAACCGGACGCGCCCGGTCACTGGTGGGCCGGAAAGCCCCCGTACTCGATCTGACGTCTCGTCAATCCTCGGCTGGGGACGGGAAGTCACGCAGTCGCAGGAGTTCGCGGTTCAGCAGCAGCGGGGCCGCGGACAGCAGTGCGACCACCGCGACCAGCCACAGCGCCGAACGCAGGCCCATGGTCGAGCCGAGCAGACCGCCGACGGCCGCGCCGAGCGGCAGCGTCCCCCAGATGACGAAGCGGACCGAGGCGTTCATCCGGGCCTGCATCGCCGTCGGGGTGACCGCCTGCCGGAGGCTGACCTGGGCGATGTTGTAGGCGGTGATCCCGCACGCGGTGATCCCGGCGGCCGCCGCCAGGGTCGGGACGGCCCGGCCGGGCGCCGCGGTGGCGAGCAGCAGCACGCCGAGGCCGGGCAGGATCTTGGCGACCACCAGCAGCCGGCCGAGGCCCAGGACCCGGACCAGCCGGGCGGTGGCGATCGCGCCGAGCAGCGCGCAGCCGTTGCCGATCATCAGCGCGAGGCCGAGCCGGCCGGGCGACAGCTCCAGGTCGCGCAGGGCGAAGGCGGGCAGCAGGGCGCTCAGCGCGCCGCTGAGGCCGGCCAGGTTGGCGATCGCCGTGGCGAGGGCGAGCGAGCGCAGCACGCGGTGGCGGAACACGAAGCGCAGGCCCTCGGCGATCCGGGTGCGCATCCGCGTCTTCGGCGCCGGCGCGGGCGGCACCACCCGGCCCGGGGTGCGGATCACGCCCAGGAGCAGCCCGGAGACCAGGTAGCTGGCCGCGTCCGCGAGCAACAGCAGCGGCGCGGTGACCAGTTGGAGGAGCAACCCGGACAGGCCGGGCCCGGCCAGCTCGGCGGTCGAACGGGAGAACTCCAGTCTGCTGTTGCCCGCCGCCGTCTGGCCGCGGCCGACCACGCTGGGCAGGAAGGCCTGGTCGGCGATGTCGAAGAAGACGGTGAACAGACCGGTGACGAAGGCGACCGCGCAGAGCAGCGGCACGCTGAGCACGTCCAGGGCGTAACCGAGCGGGAGCGCGCAGAGCGTGACCGCCCGCCCGAGGTCGGCGACGACCATCACCCGGCGGCGGTCCCACTGGTCGAGCAGGGCGCCGGCGGGCAGGCCGACCAGCAGGAACGGCAGGGTCTCGGCGGCGGCGACCAGGCCGAGCTGGCCCGGCGTGGCGCCGACGATGGTGATCGCCAGGACGGGCAGCACGAAGAAGCTGATCTGGGTGCCGAACTGGCTGACGGTGTGGGCGGACCAGAGGGCGGCGAAGTTGCGTTGCCGCCAAAGGGCGGGCGGCGCGGGTGGTGCCGGTGCTGTGGGTGGTGCGGGCGGTGCTCCGGTTTCCGTCGCCGGCCGGTCCGTGCTCGTCATACCGTTCCCCCGGTTCGGTCGTCCTGCCGTCTCGCTCGGCCTGGGCCTCCCCCGGCGCGGCCGGCGCTCGGTGGATGGTAGTCGAATGGCCGGGTGCCGCGACGGCATTGCGGGCCGACCGTCCGGGAGGGTTCCGGTTCGCCGCGGGCCGGGGACCGGCGGTCGGGCCGGACGGCGGGGTGCGGCCGGGTGCGGCGGCGGGTAGCGTGGCCGGGCCAGCACCCGGACGGGGTCGACGGGTGTGTACGACGGTTCGGCTCGCCCCGGGCCGGTCCGGGGCCGGCCGCCGTGTCCGGCCGGGCGCGGCGCGCGCAGCCCCCCGCAAGGAATCACCACCGCAATGCCCAGCACGGCCCCCACCACCGCCCCCGGTACCTTCCCCGGCACCTCCCTCGGTACCTCCCCCACCACCGCCGCCGGCGCGTTCCCCGCCTTCGTCAGCCGCCCGGCGCTCGCCCTCGGCCCACACACCGTCGAGGCGGAGCGGATCCGGGAGGACATCCTGGCCCGCAACCCCGACTATCCACCCCGGCAGGCCCAGACCGTCCGGCTGGCGCTGGGCAACCTGCCCGGCACCCGCCGCTACTTCCAGCCGTACGAGGTGGTCAGCTCCCCCGAGCGCACCGCCGCCGAACGGAAGACCACCACCTTCGCCGACCTGCTGGCCGCCGCCGAGACCGCCGCCCGCCAGGCCCTGGCGGACGCGGACGTGCGGCCCGACCGCGTCGACTGCGTCATCGTGAGCAGCGCGACCGGCGACGCCGTCCCCGGGCTGGACATCCACCTCCAGCAGCGGCTCGGCCTGCGCCCCGACGTCAGCCGCCTCCCGATGACCCAGCTGGCCTGCGCGGGCGGCGCGCACGTCCTGATAGCGGCCCGCCGCTTCCTGGCCTGGGACCCGGCGGCGGTGGTGCTCGTGATCGCCGCCGAGTCGCTCTCCGCGCTCTACCAGGACTCCCAGACCTCGGTGGAGGACCAGATATACAAGGGCCTCTGGGGCGACCTGGTGGCCGCCGCCGTGGTCACCGCCGAGCCCCGGACGCCCGGACTGCGCCTCGACCACAGCTTCGAGTACACCATCCCGCACACCACCGACCGCTACCGCAAGCTGACCGACGACCGCGGCGACCACTTCGCCTCCACCCGCGCCTCGCTCCGCTCGGTCACCGACCTCGGGCCGGCGCTGCTCGGCTGGCTGGACCGGCAGGGCGGCCGGGAGCTGGACTTCGGCGTCCTGCACCCGGGCGGTCCGGCGATCCTGGACCGGCTCGGGGCGCTGCTCGGCGTCGACGAGGCGTTCCTGCGGCACTCGCGGGACGTCCTCACCGAGGAGGGCAACCTCGGCGGCGCGACGGTGTTCTCCGTCCTCGCCCGCACCCACCGCACGCCGCCGGCCGAGGGCGCCCGGGGCCTGGTGTTCGGCCTGGGGCCCGGCGTCGCCCTGAGCGCCCTGCTGGCCACCTGGTCGGGCTCCTGAGCCGGCCGGGACGGGTGCCCGGCGGGCGCGGGCGCAGGCGCGGCGGGCCCGGGCGTAGGCTGGCCGGCATGCTCCTGTGGATCAACGGCCCCTTCGGCGGCGGCAAGACGCAGGTGTCGCACGAGCTGCGGCGCCGCCTGCCCGGCAGCGTGATCTGCGACCCCGAGGAGGTCGGCTTCGGGCTGCACCGGATGACCCCGAAGCCGCTCCGGGGCGACTTCCAGGACCTGCCCGCCTGGCGCCAGGGCGTGTACGAGGTGCTGGACCTCGTCCTCACCCGCCACCGGGGCCCGGTGATCGTCCCGATGACGGTCACCGAGCCCGGCCACCTCGCCGAGACCGTCGGTCGGCTGCGCGAACGCGGCCACGACGTACGGCACTTCGCGCTGCTGGCCGAACGGGAGGAGGTGCTGCGACGGCTGCGCGAGCGCGGTTTCGGGCACGCCGTGCAGCTGGTCGCCGGGAAGGACGCGCCGCTGCGCCGGGAGAGCTTCGCGGTCTCCCGGCTCGACCACTGCCTGGAGCGGCTGAGCGGTGCCGAGTTCGGCGAACACGTCCGGACCGACCGCCTCGACGTCGCCGGGGTCGCCGAACACCTCGCCGCCTCGGCCGGGTTGACCCTCGCCCCGAACACCGACGGCCCGCTGCGCGGCCGGCTGCGCCGGGCGGCGGTCGGGGCCCGGCACATCCGGTTCATCTGACCCCCGCGCCGGGGCCCCGCTGAGGCGCACCGCCGCGGACGTCACGCCTCAGGGACGTCACGCCTCGGGGACGTCGCACCGCGCGGACGTCACACCTCGGGGACGATCCGCCCGACGACGGTGTCGATCAGCCCGGCGACGGCGTCCGCGCCCAACACCTCGGGCAGGGTGAGGTGTTCGAGGATGAGGCCGGTCATCGCGAGGTAGAGGACGACGACGGTCTCCCGGTCGCCGGGGAGGCCCTCGCCCAGGTGGTAGGCGATGTTGGCCTCCAGCTCCTCGCGCACGGTGATGGTGAGCTGGGCACGCAGCTCGGGGCGGCGGGTGGCCTCCAGCCGGAGTTCGAGCATGGCGAGGTAGCCGGCCCGGTCGGTGGCGATGCGGCGCATGAGGTCGTGCACGAGGGCGGTGACCAGGGCCCGGTCGCGCGGGGCGCGCAGCAACTCGGCGAGGACGGCCGGGTCGGGGGTGAGCCGGTGGTGGATGTGCCGGGCGGTCTGGTCGAACAGGTCGTCCCGGTTGGCGAAGTAGTTGGACGCGGTGCCGGTCGGGACGCCCGCGCGCACGTCCACGGCGCGGAAGGTGAGTCCGCGCGCGCCCTGGTCGGCGAGTACGTCGATGGCGGCGTCGGTGAGTGCCGCGCGGCGGGCGGGGTTCTGGGCCATCGCTGAAGCTCCTTCAGGAAAACTCTTGCAACCACTACAGGCGAAGTACTATAACTGTAGTCGTTCACGCGGCGGCCGAAGTCCACCGCGGCACCACACCACCAAGGAAGTGAATGCGAAAGCTCACCTACTACGTCGGCGCCACCCTCGACGGCTTCATCGCCGCCCCGGACGGCGAGTACGGCTTCTTCATCGACAACTACCTGGACGGCGAGTTCCTGCCGTACATGTGCAACGCGTTCCCGGAGACCCTGCCCACCCCGGCCCGGGCCGCGATGGGTCTGGCGGAGGCGCCGAACCAGCGCTTCGACACCGTCCTGATGGGCCGCGCCAGCTACGAACCGGGCCTGGCCGCGGGCCTCACCAGCCCGTACGGCCACCTGCGTCAGGTCGTCTTCTCGCGCAGCCTCGGCCGGAGCCCCGACCCCGGGGTGGAGGTCACCGCCGCCGACCCGCTGACCCGGGTCCGCGAGCTCAAGCAGGAGGACGGGCTCGGCATCTGGCTCTGCGGCGGCGGTGAACTGGCCGGTCAACTGCTCCCGGAGATCGACGAGTTGGTCCTCAAGCAGTACCCGCTGGCGACCGGCTCCGGCATCCCGCTGTTCCGCGCCGGCTTCGCCCTGCACAGCTTCGCGCTGACCGACTCCCGGGTCTTCGACAACGGGGCCGTCGTACTCACTTACGCGAAGACGACCGGCTGACGCTCACCACCAGGCAGACGCCCACGACCACGATCGCCCCACCCAGCAGGGTGGGGCCGGTCAGCGGCTCGGCCAGCACCAGCCAGCCGAGCAGCACGGCCACCACCGGGTTGACGTAGGCGTAGGTGGCGACCAGGGTCAGCGGCGCGGACCGCAGCAGCCACGCGTACGCGGTGAAGGCGACCAGCGAGCCGAACACCACCAGACAGCCGAGCGCCACCCAGGACCGGGTGGAGACGTCGCCGAGGTGGAACCCGCGCTCCTCGCCGCGCGCCAGTCCGATCAGCGCGTTGCCGAGGCCGCCGGCGAGCATCTGGTAGGCGCTCGCGGCGAAGACGTTGCCGGGCATCCGGATCCGCTTCGCGGCGAACGAGCCGAACGCCCAGGTGAGCGTGCCGCAGATGACGGCGACCACGCCGGCCGGCGCGATGTCGCCGCCGATCGCGGGGGCCGACAGCACCGCCAGTCCGACCAGCCCGAGCAGCACCCCGGCCAGTTCCACGGGCTTCGGACGGTCGCCGCCGAACGCCGTCAGCAGCACCATCCAGAGCGGCACGGCGGCCACCAGCAGGGCGGCCAGGCCGGAGGGGATGGAGTTCTCGGCGAGCACCACGAGGCCGTTCCCGCCGGTCAGCAGCAGCACGCCGACCAGTACGGAGGAGCCCAACTGCCGTATGTCGACGCGGAGTCCGTCCCGGCCGTAGCGGAGCGCGACGAAGCCGACGAGCAGTAGACCGGCACTCAGGAAGCGCGCGGCGGCGGAGAGGAAGGACGGCATCGTCTCCAGCGCGATCCGGATCGCCAGGTAGGTCGAGCCCCAGACGACATACACCAGGCCGAGCGCCACCCACACCCCCACGCCGAGCCGACCGGAGGGGGTGGGGGCGGAGCCGTGGGACGGGGTGCGGGCGGGAGTTCGACTGGGGGTGGAGGCTGAGGCATCGGCAGGAGCTGTCACGGGCGTTCCCCTCGGACGGTACTGGCGGTTCATCGGACATGACACCGCATCGGCCGCCCCGCGCGCCAGTGGGTATCACCAGGCGAGCTGACAATCGACAGCTGACAACTGACGACATCTGAAATCTGTCAGCTGATATCTGTCATCCGTCAGTTGTCAGTTGTCAGCCGTCAGCTGGAATCCGTCAGCTGTCAGTCGTCAGTCGCGTCCCTGGAGGAGCCCCGTGCCCACCCGCCTCCCCTTCTTCGTCTACGGCACCCTGCGCACCGGTGAACGCAACCACGCCGTCTTCCTCGCCGGCCGGTGCGCCGAGGTCCGGACGGCGGTGCTCGACGGCGCGGCGCTGCACGACGGCCCCGGGTTCCCGTACGCGGTGCCGGACGCCGAGCCCGGGCGGCGGATCGTCGGCGAGCTGGTCACCGTCCGCCCCGGCGCCTACCCGGCGGCGCTCGCGGCCCTGGACCGGCTGGAGGACTGCCGGACCGACGGCAGCGGCGAGTACGTCCGCGAACGGCTGACCGTCCGCACCGCCGACGGCGAGCCCGCCGAGGCCTGGGTCTACCTGGCCGGGCCGGCCGTGGCCGCCCGGCTGCGCGCGCACCCGGCGCTCATCGCCTCCGGCGACTGGCGGCGACGGCCGTGCTGAGGCCCGGCCCGCCGACCGCCGAATACCGCCAGGTAGGCTGCCCCGGACCAGGCCCACGCCCGCCCCCGCGCCCACCCCCGAGGAGCCCACCGGTGCCCCAGCAGCCACCCCCGATCACCGTCGTCGGGATCGGGGCCGACGGCTGGCCCGGCCTCGCCGGCACCGCGCGGGCCGCGCTGCGCACCGCCGAGGCCGTCATCGGCGGCCCCCGCCAGCTCGACCTGCTGCCCGCCGACGAGGTGACCGCCGAACGCGTGCCGTGGCCGTCCCCGCTGCGCCCCGCCGTCCCCGGCCTGCTCGCCCGGCACGCCGGCCGCCGGCTCGTGGTGCTCGCCAGCGGCGACCCGATGTTCTTCGGCATCGGCCGCACCCTCGCCGAGACCGCCGGCCCCGACCGGCTGCGCGTCCTGCCGCACCCCTCCTCCGTCGCGTACGCCTGCGCCCGGCTCGGCTGGCCGCTGGAGTCCACCGAGGTGGTCAGCCTGGTCGGCCGCCCCCTGGACACCCTGCGCCTCGCCCTCAACCCCGGCCGACGGCTGCTCGTCCTCAGCGCCGACGCCGCCACCCCGGCCGCCGTCGCCGCGCTGCTCACCGCGAGCGGCCACGGCGCCGCCCGGCTGCACGTCCTCGAACAGCTCGGCGGCCCCGGCGAACGCCGCCTGGACGGCCCCGCCGACGGCTGGCCGCACCCGTCCGGCGACCCGCTGAACGTCATCGCGATCGAGCTCGACACCGCCGGCCCCCGGGTCCCCGTCGTCCCCGGCCTGCCCGACGCCGCCTACGAGAGCGACGGCCAGCTGACCAAGCGGCACGTCCGCGCCGCCACCCTGGCCACCCTGGCGCCCGTCCCCGGCGAACTGCTCTGGGACGTCGGCGGCGGCTCCGGCTCGATCGCGATCGAGTGGCTGCGCGCCCACCGCGACAACCGGGCCGTCACCGTCGAGCGCGACCCGGTGCGCGCCGAGCGGATCGCCCGCAACGCCGCCGCGCTCGGCGTCCCCCGGCTGCGCGTGGTCACCGGCCCGGCGCCCGCCGCGCTCGCCGGACTGCCCACCCCGGACGCGGTGTTCATCGGCGGCGGACTCACCGTGCCCGGCCTGCTGGACACCTGCTGGGCCGCGCTGGCCCCGGGCGGCCGACTGGTCGCCAACACCGTGACGTTGGAGTCCGAGGCGCTGCTCACCGACCGCTACCGGCGGCACGGCGGCGAACTGCTGCGGCTCGCCGTCGCGCACGCCGTGCCGGTCGGCGGCTTCACCGGCTGGCGCCAGGCCATGCCGGTCACCCAGTGGTCCGCCGTCAAGCCGCCCACCGAGCCCGCCACCCTTGAGCCGGCCACCCCCACCCTCCAGGAGAACGCCTCGTGACCGTCCACTTCATCGGAGCCGGCCCCGGCGCCGCCGACCTGATCACCCTGCGCGGCCAGCGGCTCCTGGCCCGCGCCGAGGTCTGCCTCTACGCCGGCAGCCTGGTGCCGCGCGAACTGCTGGACGAGTGCCCGCCCGGCGCCCGGCTGGTCGACACCGCCAACCTCACCCTCGACCAGATCGTCGAGGAGTTCGTCCGCGCCCACGCCGCCGGCCAGGACGTCGCCCGGCTGCACTCCGGCGACCCGTCCGTGTTCAGCGCCGTCGCCGAGCAGATGCGCCGGCTCGACGCGGCCGGCGTCCCGTACGAGGTGGTGCCCGGCGTCCCGGCCTTCGCCGCCGCCGCGGCCGCGCTCAAGCGCGAACTGACCGTCCCGACCGTCGGCCAGACCGTCATCCTCACCCGGATCGCCAAGCGCGCCACCCCCATGCCCGAGGGCGAGGACCTCGCCACCCTCGGCCGCAGCGGCGCCCTGCTCGTCCTGCACCTGGCCGCCGGGTACGTGGACGACGTGGTCGAGCAGCTGCTGCCGCACTACGGCGCCGACTGCCCCGCCGCCGTGGTCGCGATGGCCAGCCGGCCGGACGAACTGGTGCTGCGCGGCACCGTCGGCGACATCGCCGGGCAGGTCAAGGCGGCCGGCGTGGTCCGCACCGCGGTGATCATCGTCGGCCGGACGCTGGCCGCCGAGCAGTTCCGCGACAGCCACCTCTACTCCGCGGACCGCGAGCGCCCGCACGAGCCCTGCGGCGCCTGATGGCGCACGCTCCGGGCGACCCGCACGTCCTGGTCCTCGGCGGGACGACCGAGGCCCGGGCGCTGGCCGCCGCGCTCGCCGAGGTGGCCGGCCTGCGGGCCACCAGCTCGCTCGCCGGCCGGGTCGCCGAACCGCGGCTGCCCGCCGGCGAGGTCCGGATCGGCGGCTTCGGCGGCCCGGACGGCCTCGCCGCCTGGCTGCGCGCCGAGCGGGTGGCCGCGGTGGTCGACGCCACCCACCCGTTCGCCGCCGTCATGTCCGGCAACGCCGCCGCGGCCGCCGCGGCCACCGGCGTGCCGCTGCTCGCGCTGCGCCGCCCCGGCTGGGCCCCGGTCCCGGGCGACGACTGGCACCCCGTCGCCTCCCTCGCCGACGCCGCCGCGTTGCTCCCCGCCCTCGGCCGGAGGGTCCTGCTGACCAGCGGCCGGCAGGGCATCGCCGCCTTCGCCCACCTCGACGGCCTGCACTTCGTGGCCCGCTCCGTCGACCCGCCCGAGCCGCCGCTGCCCGCCTCGCTCGACGTCCTGCTCGACCGCGGCCCGTTCACCCTGGACGGCGAGCGGGCGGTGCTGCGCGAGCACCGGATCGACGTCGTGGTCACCAAGGACAGCGGCGGCGCGGCCACCGCGCCCAAGCTCACCGCCGCCCGGGAACTGGGCCTGCCCGTGGTGGTGGTGACGCGCCCGCCGCTGCCGGCCGGCGTCCCGGTCGCGGAGACCGTCCCGGCCGCCCTGGCCTGGCTCGCCGCTCGCGGTCTCACCCCTCGATAACCCCGGGACCGGGGAGCGCCCCTCCTGTCACCATGGCCGGATGGACGCCTACGACCTCGCCGACGCCGCCCGTACCCCGACCCTGCCCGCCGCCGACGAACGCGCCACCCTGGTCTCCTTCCTGGACTTCCAGCGCGACACCTTCGCGATGAAGTGCGCCGGGCTGACCACCGAGCAGCTCCGCGCCCGCCCGCTGCTCCCCTCCGACCTCTCCCTGCTCGGCCTCACCCGTCACCTGGCCGAGGTCGAGCGCGGCTGGTTCCGCAACGTCCTCAACGCCGAGGCCCGGCGCGGCTTCTGGAAGCACCCGGACGGCAGCTTCGCCGAGTTCGACGTCGACGAGGCCGACCCCGAGGAGGCCTTCGCGGTCTGGCGCCGCGAGTGCGACCACGCCCGGGAGCTCGTCGCCGCCGCCGAGTCGCTGGACGTCCTCGGGCACCACCGGGAGAACGGCGCCGAGGAGAGCTGGTCGCTGCGCTGGATCCTCACCCACATGATCGAGGAGTACGCCCGCCACAACGGCCACGCCGACCTCCTGCGCGAACACCTCGACGGCCGCACCGGCGAGTGACGCCAGAACGCCACCGCCAACGCCGCTGCCCGGCACCGGAGTTCCGGGGCCGGGCAGCAGGCGGACAGGCGGCGGGTGGACAGGCGACGGATGGACCGGCGACGGGGATCAGATGTCGCGGAAGGTCTCGATCTGGGCCCCGATGGAGTTGAGGCGCTCGGCGAGGTCCTCGTAACCGCGGTTGATCACGTAGACGTTGCGCAGCACCGAGGTGCCCTTGGCCGCGAGCATCGCGAGGAGGATGACAACGGCGGGGCGCAGGGCCGGCGGGCAGACCATCTCGGCGGCGCGCCAGCGGGTCGGGCCCTGGACCAGGACGCGGTGCGGGTCGAGCAGCTTGATGTCCGCGCCGAGGCGGGTGAGTTCGGTGAGGTAGATGGCGCGGTTGTCGTACACCCAGTCGTGGATCATCGTGGTGCCGTGGGCGGCCGCGGCGATGGCGGCGAAGAACGGCACGTTGTCGATGTTGATGCCGGGGAACGGCATCGGGTGGATGGTGTCGATCGGCGCGGTCAGCTTGGAGGGGCGCACGGTGAGGTCGACCAGCCGGGTGCGGCCGTTGTGGGCCGGGTACTCGGGGGTGCGGTCGTAGTCGAGGCCCATGCCCTCCAGGACGGCGAGCTCGATCTCCAGGAACTCGATCGGCACCCGGCGGATGGTCAGCTCGGAGGAGGTGACGACGGCGGCGGCGAGCAGGCTCATCGCCTCCACCGGGTCCTCGGCGGGGGTGTAGTCGACGTCGCAGGTGATCTCGGGGACGCCGTGCACGGTGAGGGTGGTGGTGCCGACGCCCTCGATCCGGACGCCCAGCTTCTCCAGGAAGAAGCAGAGGTCCTGGACCATGTAGTTGGGCGAGGCGTTGCGGATGACGCTGACGCCGTCGTGCCGGGCGGCGGCGAGCAGGGCGTTCTCGGTGACGGTGTCCCCGCGCTCGGTCAGCACGATCGGACGGTCCATCGGGGTGCCGGGCTGGACGGAGGCGTGGTAGGCGCCGCCGGTGGTGGCGACCTCCAGGCCGAACCGGCGCAGCGCGGTGAGGTGCGGCTGGACGGTGCGGGTGCCGAGGTCGCAGCCGCCGGCGTAGGGGATGGCGAAGGTGTCGGCGCGGTGCATCAGCGGGCCGAGGAACATCAGCACGCTGCGGGTGCGGCGG
The DNA here is from genome assembly GCF_040683335.1 of Kitasatospora sp. NPDC093806. Lineage (NCBI taxonomy): Bacteria > Bacillati > Actinomycetota > Actinomycetes > Kitasatosporales > Streptomycetaceae > Kitasatospora > Kitasatospora sp. NPDC093806. The sequence goes on along the minus strand of NZ_JBFBDO010000030.1, from coordinate 52,730 downwards.
GCGGCCTCGACGTCCATGCCGGCGAGGTCGAGCTCGGCGGGCGGGGTGAGTTCGAGGTCGCGGCCGTCGTTGGTCCAGCGGCTCTTGACGCCGATGCTGGTGAGCACTTCGAGGATGCGGTAGACCTCCTCGATGCGGGCGACGCTGCGCAGGGTGGTGCGGCCGGTGGTCAGCAGCGAGGCGCAGAGGATGGCGACGCAGGCGTTCTTGCTGCTGCGGACGTCGATCGCGCCGGAGAGACGGGTGCCGCCGGCGACCCGCAGGTGCATCGGGCCGGCGTAACCGAGGGAGACGATCTCGCTGTCGAGCGCTTCGCCGATGCGGGCGATCATCTCAAGGCTGACGTTCTGCTTGCCCTGCTCGATGCGGTTGACCGCGCTCTGGCTGGTGCCGAGGGCCTCGCCGAGCTGGGCCTGGGACCAACCACGGTGCTGACGCGCGGTGCGGATGAGGGTGCCGATACGGGTGAGGTAGTCGCCTGTCACCCGGCAGACCATATCTCATGGCTGAGATAGCGACAGAATCCCCCCTGGGCGTGGCGCCACTTTTGTCCGTTTCTCACCCCGTATGAGCGTCAGATCTTCACATCATGGCGAACTTCCTATGACACGCCTGAGACGAAAGGAGCGGCAGGGCTACGGCCCCAGCGGCTCCGCCCGCCCGACGATCGTCCCGGCCCGGTCGATGCAGATGACGTCCACCGCGACCGGCGAACCGGTCAGCACCCCGAGCGCGGTCGCCCGGGCCGCCTCGGCGACCAGGTCGCCCAGCGGCACACCGGCCGCCCGGCAGAGCTGGATCGCCTCCAGCGCGGTGTTGGCGGACGCCACCGCCGCCGTCAGTTCCCCGTCCGCGCCGCCCGCCTCGGCCAGCCCGGCCAGGTACCCCTTGTCCACCTGGGAGCGCGCCGAGTGCAGGTCGAGGTGGCCGGCGGCGAGCTTGGACAGCTTGGCGAAGCCGCCGGCGATGGTCAGCCGCGGCACCGGGTGACGCTTGAGGTACTTGAGCACGGCGCCCGCGAAGTCGCCCATGTCGAGCAGCGCGTCCTCGGGCAGTCCGTGCACGGCGACCGCCACCTTCTCGGAGGTCGAGCCCGTGCAGCCGGCCACGTGCGTGCGCCCGGCGGCCCGCGCCACGTCCACCCCGCGCCGGATCGAGTCGATCCACGCGGAGCAGGAGTAGGGGACGACGATCCCGGTGGTGCCGAGGATGGAGAGCCCGCCGAGGATGCCCAGCCGCGGGTTCCAGGTGGACCGGGCGATCTCCTCGCCGTGGTCGACGGAGATCTCCACCACCACGTCCCCGGCGCCGCCGAACTCCGCCGCCACCTCGGCGACCGCGTCCCGGATCATCTGCCGGGGCACCGGGTTGACGGCCGGCTCGCCGACCGGCAGCGGCAGCCCGGCCTTGGTGACCGTCCCGACGCCCGGCCCGGCCCGGAACACCACACCGCTGCCCGGCTCCCCCGCCCACACCGTGGAGCGGATCAGCGCGCCGTGCGTCACGTCGGGGTCGTCGCCGGCGTCCTTGACCACGCCCGCCATCGCCCGCCGCCCGGCGCCCGCCCCCTCGGCGGTGAGCGTCCCCGCATCGGCGGGCGCCGTCTCATCGGTGAGCGCCTCCGCCGCCAGTGCGAAGGCCGGCCGCTGCCCCTTCGGCAGCGTGATCTCCACCGGGTCCGGGAAGTCGCCCGACAGCAGCGCCGTGTACGCGGCCTTGGTCGCCGCCGTCGCACACGCCCCGGTCGTCCAGCCGTGCCGCAGCCCGCTGCTCTTCAGCTGCCCGGCCCGCCCACCGACCTCACCCATCACCGCACCGTTCCCTCGCACCGGATCCCGCAGCCGGGCCCTTCACCGCCGTCCGGCACCCCATGGTCCCCGGCCGGCCGGGCCCGACACCCCATCGTCCCCTGCCGGGCGGGTCCGGACCCACTCGGGGGCCCGGCCCGCCCGGCCGGTGGGAGACGGGGGCGTCAGGCCTCCGGGTACCGGCGGGGGGTCCAGGTCACGTCCGGGTGCGGGGCACGGGAGACGTGCTGGGTCTGGGAGGAGCCGATCAGCAGGATGGTCCGCATGTCGACCTCGGTGGGGTCGAGGTCGGCGAGGCGGACGGTGCGGACCCGCTCGGTGGGGCCGCCGACGTCGCGCGCCATCACGACCGGGGTCTCCGGGGCCCGGCACTCCAGCAGCAGGTCCTTGGCGCGGCCGACCTGGGTGGTGCGGGACTGCGAGCCGGGGTTGTAGAGGGCGAGCACCAGGTCGGCCTCGGCCGCGGCGCGCAGGCGCTTGGCGACGACCTCCCAGGGCTTGAGGCGGTCGGAGAGCGAGACCACCGCGTAGTCGTGGCCGAGCGGGGCGCCGGCCCGGGAGGCGGCCGCGTGCGCGGCGGTCATCCCGGGGACGATCCGCACCGGGACCTCCCGGTAGGACTCCTCGCAGGCGACCTCCAGGACGGCGGTGGCCATCGCGAAGACGCCCGGGTCACCGGAGGAGACCACCGCGACCCGGTGGCCGCGGCGGGCCAGGTCGAGGGCGAACTCGGCGCGCTCGGACTCCACCTTGTTGTCGGAGCCGTGCCGCACCTGGCCCGGCCGGACCGGCACCCGGTCCAGGTAGGTGGTGTAGCCGACCAGGTCGGTGGCGTTGGCGAGGGCGCCGCGCGCCTCGGGGGTGAGCCAGAGCGGACCGGCCGGGCCGGTGCCGATCACGGTCACGCTGCCCGGACCGCTCAGGTCGGGGGCGGCGGGCTCCAGCGGGGCGACCTTGCTGGGCAGCACGGCCACCGAGAAGTACGGGACGGTCTCGGCCTCGACCGAGGCCAGCGGCGCCGTCCGCTCGCCCTCCATGAACGCCCGCTCGACGTACTGGGCGTCGGCCAGCCGGCCCGCCCGCTCCAGGGCGCGGCGGACGGTCGGGAAGGTCCGGCCGAGCTTCATGACGACGGCGGAGTCGGCGGCGGCCAGGCGCGCGGTCAGCTCCTCCTCGGGCAGCGTGCCGGGGATGACGGTGAGCGTCTCCTCGGCCTCGGTCAGCGGCTGTCCGAGCCGGGCGGCGGCGGCGCTCACCGAGGTGACGCCGGGGACCACCTCGGTCGGGTAGCGGTGCGCCAGGCGCTTGTGCATGTGCTGGTAGGAGCCGTAGAAGAACGGGTCCCCCTCGGCGAGCACCACGACGTCGCGGCCGGCCTCCAGGTGGGCGGCCAGCCGCTCGGCGGCCTCCTCGTAGAAGTCGTCCAGCGCGCCCCGGTAGCCGCCGGGGTGGTCGGTGGTCTCGACGGTGATCGGGTAGACCAGCTTCTCCTCGACCTGACCACCCGTCAGATAGCGTTCGGCGATGGACCGGGCGATCGACCGGCCGTGCCGCGCGCTGTGGTAGGCCACCACGTCGGCCTTGCCGATGAGTTCGGCGGCCCGGACGGTCACCAGGGACGGGTCGCCGGGGCCGAGGCCGACCCCGTAGAGCCGGCCGGTGGCGCCGTCGCCGGTGCCGCCGTCGGTGCCGCCGGTGCCGCTGGTCTCGTTCTGACGGTCCGTCACTCTTCTTCGCTCGCAATCGCGTTGATCGCGGCGGCGGCCATCGCGCTGCCACCGCGCCGGCCGCGGACGACCAGGTGCTCCAGGCCGGCCGGGTGGGCGGCCAGGGCCTCCTTGGACTCGGCCGCGCCGATGAAGCCGACCGGCACGCCGATCACCGCGGCCGGGCGCGGGGCGCCGGCCTCGATCAGCTCCAGCAGCCGGAACAGCGAGGTCGGGGCGTTGCCGACGGCGACCACCGCGCCCTCCAGACGGGGCAGCCACAGCTCCATCGCGGCGGCGCTGCGGGTGTTGCCCATCGCCCGGGCCAGCTCGGGCACCGACGGATCGGTGAGCGTGCAGATCACCTCGTTGTCGGCGGGCAGCCGCTTGCGGGTGACGCCGCTGGCGACCATGTTGACGTCGCACAGGATCGGCGCGCCGGCCTGCAGGGCGGCACGGGCGGAGGCGACCACACCGGGCGAGTACACCAGGTCCTCGACCAGGTCGACCATGCCGCAGGCGTGGATCATCCGCACCGCGACCTGGGCGACGTCCGCGGGCAGCGGGGCCAGTTCGGCCTCGGCCCGGATGGTGGCAAAGGACTGGCGGTAGATGGACGCGCCGTCCTTCTCGTACTCGATCACTTGGTGGTCCTCCTGGCCTCGGCGACCGCCTCGGCCGTCTCCTCGTTCGTCACTTCCACTGCGGCCGGGTCCGCTGCCGCCCCGGTCGATTCCGGGGTGCGCGGCGTCACCCGGTAGCCCTGCCCGGTGGCGAGCACGTCCACCCACCGGCCGGTGGGATGGCCGCAGCGCCGTTCACAGCCGGACCAGTGCACGGGGATGGCCCCCGCACCGGCCACGTCGAGCGCCCCGGCCGCGTCAAGCGCTTCGGCGGCGTCGAGCGCGCGGGTCGCGTCCGCCCGGACGTCGGCCAGGGACTTCGCGCAGCCCGGCAGCCCGGTGCAGGCGGTGGCCCGTTCCCAGGCCGCGCCGGGCGCCGTCCGGAAACCGGCAGCCGCCAGGTCGGCGAGCCGCTCGGCGGCCGCGCCGGGCAGCACCGCGCCGCGCCAGGGGGTGAGCCGCAGCTCGCCCTCGGCCGCGTCGACCAGCGCGCGCCACTGCGCGGCGGAGGCCGAGCCGAAGCGCGGGGCGACCGACAGGCCGCCGGACAGCGCGCCCAGCACCGGCGGCGCGCCGGTGAACGCGGGCAGCGCCACCGAGCCCACCGGCAGCAGGTCGGGCACCTCCCGCAGGTGCCACGCCTCCCGGCCGGTCGCGCGCAGCACCGCCAGGAAGTCCCGGGCCACCGCCAGCGCCGCGTCCACGGCCCGCGCGGCGGACACCGGTTCCCCGGTGGCCGACCGGGCCAGCCGGACCAGCGCGGAGCCGTCCGGACCTGCGATCAATGTCACATCGGCGTTCAGCGCGGCGACGTCGCCGCTGCCGTCGTCCAGGACGAACAGGAACTTGCCGGACAGACCGGCCGCCCACGGGCTCGCGCAGAGCTTCGCGTCCAGCTCGCGCGCCCAGGCGTGCACGTCGGCGCGGCCGTCCGCGCGGTCGGTGGTGAGGCCGGGCGAGGCGACGATGTTGCGCACCCGCTCGTGGGTGTCGGAGGGCAGCAGCCCGGCGGCCCGCAGCCGCGCGGCGAGTTCGGCGCCGCAGTCCGAAGCGAGGCCGCGCAGTTGGACGTTGCCGCGCGAGGTGATCTCCAGGTTGCCGTCGCCCAGCGCCAGCGCGGCGTCGGCGAGCGCCAGCGCCTGCTCCTCCGTCAGCAGTCCGCCGGGCAGCCGGACCCGCGCGAGGCCGCCGTCGGCGGCGGTGTGCAGACGAAGGGCCCCCGGGCAGACGTCCGCTCGGCCCCGGTCGGGCGCGGCGGCGCCCGGTGCGGTGGCGTCGGGTGTCGGTGGCATGGCGGCGAGCATACCGATGATCCGATCGGTTGCCGCCGTACTCCCGGTCACACTCCCTGCCACACTGCCGGTCCCGCTCCCCCTCACCCCACGGCCGCGCTCCCGCTCACACCACGGCCGCACTCCCGGTCGCACGCACCGCGTGCTTCGGCCACAGTCCCGGCGGCACTCCCCCAGCTCAGCCCCACCCCGTACGATGCTGCCGGGCGGTCCTCGCGGGCCGCCCACACGCCAGCGACGGCGCAGGGGAGGAAGCCGGTGCGAGCCCGGTGCGGTCCCGCCACTGTGACCGTGGTTCACCGGAGCGCCGTCCAGCGCGACGCCGGGGAGCCGCGGGAGCCAGGAACTCCTGCCGTCCTCCACCGGCCCGGGGCGCGGACCCCGAGGAAGGCTTGAAAAGCCATGCGCTGTCGCATGCCTGTGCCCGTACCCGCCATGACTCGTCTCAAGGCCGGGAGGGCCTTCGCATGATTCTGCTGCTGTCCACGTCCGACACCGACCTGCTCAGCGCCCGCGCCTCCGAGGGCCCGGTGCGCTACCGGCTCGGCAACCCGGCCCGGCTCGCGCCCGAGGACCTGCCCGCCCTGGTCGAGGGCACCGACCTGGTCGTGGTCCGCCTGCTCGGCGGCCGCCGCGCCTGGCAGGAGGGCCTGGACGCGCTGCTCGCCGGCCCCCGCCCGGTGGTCGTGCTGACCGGCGAACAGGCCCCCGACGCCCAGCTGATGGAGCTGTCCACCGTCCCGGCCGGCATCGCCGCCGAGGCCCACGCCTACCTCGCGCACGGCGGCGCCGCCAACCTCGCCGAGCTGGGCTCCTTCCTCTCCGACACCGTGCTGCTCACCGGCCACGGCTTCGCCCCGCCCGCCTCCGCCCCGGCCTGGGGCCCGCTGGAGCGCACCGCCCGCACCGACAGCGGCCCGACCGTCGCCGTGCTCTACTACCGCGCCCACCACATGAGCGGCAACACCGCCTTCGTGGAGACCCTCTGCCGGGCGATCGAGGACCAGGGCGCCCGGGCCCGCGCCTACTACTGCGCCTCGCTGCGCGGTGCCGAGCCCGAGCTGCTGGCCGCCCTCGGCGAGGCCGACGCGCTGGTCACCACCGTGCTCGCGGCCGGCGGCACCCGCCCGGCCGACGCCCAGGCCGGCGGCGACGAGGAGGCCTGGGACGCGGGCGCGCTGGCCGCCCTGGACCGCCCGATCCTGCAGGCGCTCTGCCTGACCTGGTCGCGCGCCCAGTGGGAGGCCAGCGACGACGGCCTGTCCCCGCTGGACACCGCCACCCAGATCGCCGTGCCCGAGTTCGACGGCCGGCTGATCACCGTCCCGTTCTCCTTCAAGGAGCTGGACGAGGACGGCCTCACCGTCTACGCCGCCGACGAGGAGCGCGCCACCCGGGTCGCCGGGGTCGCCGTCGCGCACGCCCGGCTGCGGCACATCCCGGCCGCCGAGCGCCGGCTCGCGCTGGTGCTGTCCGCGTACCCGACCAAGCACGCCCGGGTCGGCAACGCCGTCGGCCTGGACACCCCGGCCAGCGCGATGCGGCTGCTGGCCGCCCTGCGCGCGGAGGGCATGGACCTCGGGACCGACCTGCCGGGTCTGGACGTCGACACCGAGGACGGCCACGAGGGCGACGCCCTGATCCACGCCCTGATCGCGGCCGGCGGCTACGACCAGGACTGGCTCACCGAGGAGCAGCTGGCCCGCAACCCCGTCCGCATCCCGGCCACCGACTACCGCCGCTGGTACGCCACCCTGCCCGAGGCGCTGCGCGCCCAGGTCGAGGAGCACTGGGGCCCGGCCCCCGGCGAGCTGTACGTCGACCGCTCGCAGAACCCGGACGGCGACATCGTGCTCGCCGCGATCCGGTCCGGCAACCTGCTGGTGCTCATCCAGCCGCCGCGCGGCTTCGGCGAGAACCCGGTCGCGATCTACCACGACCCGGACCTGCCGCCGTCCCACCACTACCTGGCCGCCTACCGCTGGATCGCCGCCGCCGAGGCCGACAACGGCTTCGGCGCCCACGCGGTGATCCACCTCGGCAAGCACGGCAACCTGGAGTGGCTGCCCGGCAAGACCGCCGCGCTGTCCGCCGAGTGCGGCCCGGACGCCGTCCTCGGCGACCTGCCGCTGATCTACCCGTTCCTGGTCAACGACCCGGGCGAGGGCACCCAGGCCAAGCGCCGCGCCCACGCCACCCTGGTCGACCACCTGGTGCCGCCGATGGCCCGCGCCGACTCCTACGGCGACATCGCGCGCCTGGAGCAGCTGCTCGACGAGCACTCCAACATCGCCGCGATGGACCCGGCCAAGCTGCCCGCGATCCGCGCCCAGATCTGGACGCTGATCCAGGCCGCCAAGCTCGACCACGACCTCGGCCTGGACGAGCGCCCCGAGGACGACGGCTTCGACGACTTCCTGCTGCACGTCGACGGCTGGCTCTGCGAGATCAAGGACGCCCAGATCCGCGACGGCCTGCACGTCCTCGGCCAGGCGCCGGCCGGCACCGACCGGGTCAACATCGTGCTCGCCATCCTGCGCGCCCGGCAGATCTGGGGCGGCGTCAGCGCGCTGCCCGGCCTGCGCGAGGCGCTCGGCCTGGACGAGGCCGCGCTGAGCCTGGGCGCCACCGACGCCGCCGAGGCCAAGGCGCGCGAGCTGGTCGAGGCGATGGAGGCGGCCGACTGGGCGCCCGAGGCGGTCGAGAAGGTCGCCGCCGGGCACCCGGACGCGGTCCGCGAGGTGCTGGACTTCGCCGCCCTCCAGGTGGTGCCGCGGCTGGCCGCGACCACCGGCGAGCTGGACGCCGTGCTGCACGCGCTGCGCGGCGGCTTCGTCCCGGCCGGCCCGTCCGGCTCGCCGCTGCGCGGGCTGGTCAACGTGCTGCCGACCGGCCGCAACTTCTACTCCGTCGACCCGAAGGCGGTGCCCAGCAAGCTCGCCTGGGAGACCGGGCAGGCGCTCGCCGCCTCGCTGGTCGAGCGCTACCGGGCCGACAACGACGGCGCCTACCCGCCGTCGGTGGGCCTGTCGCTCTGGGGCACCAGCGCGATGCGCACCGCCGGCGACGACATCGCCGAGGCCTTCGCGCTGCTCGGCGTCCGGCCGGTCTGGGACGACGCCTCGCGCCGGGTCACCGGCCTGGAGGCGATCGGCCTGGAGGAGCTGGGCCGCCCGCGGATCGACGTCACGCTGCGCATCTCCGGCTTCTTCCGGGACGCCTTCCCGCACGTGGTCGCGCTGCTCGACGACGCCGTCCGGCTGGCCGCCGCCCAGGAGGAGGCCGACGAGCAGAACTTCGTCCGGGCCCACGTCCAGGCCGACCTCGCGGTGCACGGCGACGAGCGCAAGGCCACCGTCCGCGTCTTCGGCTCCCGCCCGGGCACCTACGGCGCGGGCCTGCTCCAGCTGATCGACAGCCGCGACTGGCGCACCGACGCCGACCTCGCCGAGGTGTACACGGTGTGGGGCGGCTACGCGTACGGGCGTGGGCTGGACGGGCGGCCGGCCCGCGAGGAGATGGAGACCGCGTACAAGCGGATCACCGTCGCCGCGAAGAACACCGACACCCGCGAGCACGACATCGCCGACTCGGACGACTACTTCCAGTACCACGGCGGCATGGTGGCCACCGTGCGGGCGCTCACCGGCAAGGCGCCGACCGCCTACATCGGCGACTCGACCCGCCCGGAGACGGTCCGCACCCGCACCCTGACCGAGGAGGCGGCCCGGGTCTTCCGCGCCCGGGTGGTCAACCCGCGCTGGATCGAGGCCATGCGCCGGCACGGCTACAAGGGCGCCTTCGAGATGGCCGCCACCGTCGACTACCTGTTCGGGTACGACGCCACGACCGGTGTGGTCGCCGACTGGATGTACGAGAAGCTCACCCAGGAGTACGTGCTCGACCCGGTCAACCGGGAGTTCCTGGCGGGCGCCAACCCGTGGGCGCTGCACGGGATCAGCGAGCGGCTGCTGGAGGCGGCGAGCCGCGGACTGTGGGAGCAGCCGGACCCGGAGCTGATCGAGCAGCTGCAGGCCGCGTTCCTGGAGACCGAGGGCGACCTGGAGGGCGAGGAGGGCTGAACCTCCTGCCGACCGGTACTCCATCGGAGTGATCACGGGGCTGGTGAGCGGGCCGCGCCGAGCGGACAATACGGGGCATGTCGCGCCCTTCCCCGCTCACCGACCCCGTCGGTCCTCCGGTCGTCGCCGGGCGGCCCGGCCGGGGTGCCGCCCCGGCCGCCGTGACCGCCCTGGCCGCCCGGTACCGGCCCCGGCTGGCGGCGCTGGCCGCCGGGGCGGTGCCGGTGCTCGCCTTCCCCGCCCCCGGGGTGGCGGCGCTCGCCTGGGTCGCGCTCGTCCCCGGCCTGCTGCTGATGCGGCGGGCGCCGACGGCGCGCGAGGCGGCGGTGCGGGGGTGGTGGTTCGGCGCCGGGTTCATCCTCACCGGCATGTACTGGCTGCTGCCGTCGATCGGCCCCGGACTGCCACTGCTCGCGGTGGTGTTCGGGTCGCTCCAGGCCGGGGTGGGGCTCGCGGTGTGGCGGCTGCTGCACCCGCGGCTGACCGTCCGCCGGGCGCTGCTCGCGCCGGTGGTCGTCGCGGCGGTCTGGCTGACCACCGAGTACGCGCGCTCCTGGCACGCCCTCGGCGGGCCGTGGGCGCTGCTCGGCGCCACCCAGTGGCGGCACCCGACCGTCCTCGCGCTGGCCTCGGCCGGCGGGATCTGGCTGGTCAGCGCCGCCGTGGTGGCGGTCAACACCGGGGTGCTGGTGCTGCTCACCGCCGTCGAGTGGCGGCCCCGGGTGGCGGCCGCGCTGCTCACCGTCGGGGTGCTGGCGGCCGGGCCGCTGCTGTTCGCGCTGCGGCCGGCGCCCGGGCCGGCCGGGGAGGTGACGGTGGCGCTGGTGCAGCCGGGGATCGTCGCGGAGCCGGCGGCCCGGTTCGAGGCGAGTGCCCGGGTCACCGCCGCGCTCGCCGGCCAGCGGCCGGGCGAGCGGCAGGGCGAGCCTCAGGGAGAGCTGCCGGGAGGGCGGCCGGTGGACCTGGTCGTCTGGGGCGAGTCCAGCACCACCGCCGACCTCGACCGCGACCCGGCGGTGCTCGGCCGGCTGCGTGAACTGGCCGCCGCGACCGGCGCCGAGGTGCTGGCCGGCGAGGACGCGCGCAAGGCGGACGGGCGGATCTCCAAGGACGCGGTGCTGATCGCCCCGGACGGCGTGGTCGACCGGTACCGCAAGATCCGGCTGGTGCCGTTCGGCGAGTACATCCCGCTGCGGCCGGTGCTCGGCTGGGTCGCCGGGGTCAGCCGGGCGGCGGGCGAGAACCGGGCGCCCGGCGCGGACCAGCACCTGCTGCCGGCCGTCGACCGGTCCGGGCGGGCGCTGCCGGTCGGGGCGCTGATCTGCTTCGAGTCGGCGTTCCCGGACATGTCGCGGACGGCGGCGCGGGCGGGCGCCCGGATGCTCGTCTACCAGTCCTCGACCTCGACCTTCCAGCGCACCTGGGCGCCCGAACAGCACGTCTCGCTGGCCGCGATCCGGGCCGCCGAGACCGGGCGGCCGGCCGTCCAGGGCTCGCTGACCGGGGTGTCGGCCGCGTTCGACGCGCAGGGGCGGGAGCTGGCGCGGCTCGGTACGGACGGCGCCGGCGCGCTGGTCGTCCGGCTGCCGCTGACCGCGTCGACCGGGCTGACCTGGTACGACCGGGTCGGGGACGTGGTGCCGCTGGCGGCGGTGGCGGTGACGGCGGGGGTCGTGGTGGTCGGCGGTCTGCGCGGCCGCCGCCGGGGTCAGCCCTCGGCGCCGGCCAGGTAGATGCCGAACGCCGCGCCCACCGGGTCGCGCAGTACGGCGATCCGCGGGCCGTCCGGGACGTCGGTGGGCGCCATCAGCGTCTGCGCGCCGAGGTTGCCGGCCCGGAAGGCCGTCACGTCCACGTCGGCCACCGAGAAGTACGGCAGCCAGTGCGGCGGCACCTGCGGCGGGAAGTTCTCGCCCATGGTCAGCATGCCGCCGAAGTCGCCGTCGGCCAGGCCCCACTGGGTGTACTGCTCGGACGCGGCGACCGTCCACCCGAACACCGCCGGGTAGAAGGCGCGGGCGCCGTCCGGGTCGCGGGTGAGCAGTTCCACCCAGCCGAGCGCGCCGGGCACGTTCAGCACCTCGGCACCGACCAGCCGGCTCGCCTGCCAGAGGCCGAGCACCGCGCCGGACGGGTCGGCGGCGATCGCGAACCGGCCGTAGTCCAGCGCGTCGGTCGGCTCGACGATCAGGCTGCCGCCCGCCCCGGTGAGCCGGGCGGCGGACGCGTCCACGTCGGTGACCAGGAAGGAGACGGTCCAGGCGGTGGGCTGCTCGTCGCCGTAGAGCGGGGTGACGGAGGCGGCCACCTTGCCGTCCAGCCGCATGAAGGCGTAGCCGGCGGCCTCGGGGTGCTCGTCGGGCTCCGGCTGCCAGCCGAACAGCTCGCCGTAGAACCGCTGGGCCGCCTCGGGGTCGGCGCTGCCGTGCTCGACCCAGCACGGGCCGTTGGTGGTGACCTGCTGCTGCTTCATCGCTTTCCTGCCTTCGGTCGGGTTTCAGCCGACTTCGAGGACCAGCTTGCCGCGGGCGTGCCCCGACTCGACCAGGGCGATCGCCTCGGCGGCGTGGGTCAGCGGGTAGCGGGCGGTGATGTGCGGGTCCAGTTCGCCGGCGGCCACGAGTCCGGCCAGGGCGGCGAGGGTCTCGGGGGTGGTGGACCGGGTGACGAAGCGGCCGCCGAGCTCCGCCGCGGTGGTCGGGTCGGCGGTGGAGACCAGCCGGGAACGGTCGGCCAGGGTGACGGCGGCGGCGCGGGCGTCGTCACCGCCGACCAGGTCGAGGATGCCGTCGACGCCGTCCGGCGCGGCGGCCCGGATCCGGTCGGCGACCCCGTCGCCGTAGCGGATCTGCACCGCGCCGAGGGCCTCCACATGGGCGCGCTTGGCGTCGCTCGCGGTGCCGATGACGCGGATGCCGCGGCTGCGGGCGATCTGCGCGGCCGCGCTGCCGACGCCGCCGGAGATGCCGAGGATCAGCAGGGTGCCGCCGGTACCCACGCCGACGTCGCGGACGGCGTCGTCGGCGGTCGCCGCCGCCACGGGGAGGGTGGCGGCCTCGTCGAAGCCGAGCTTCCCGGGTTTCACGGCGCTCAGCTCGGCGTTCAGCAGCGTCTGCTCGGCGAAGGCGCCGGCCGGCGCGATGCCGAACACCTCGTCGCCCGGGGTGAAGCCGGTGACGCCGGGGCCGACCCGGTCGACCACGCCGGCCGCTTCCGAGCCCATGACGGCGGGCAGCTCGCGCTTGCGGCCGAACCAGCCCTGGCGGGACTTCCAGTCGGCCGGGTTCACCCCGGCGGCCCGGACGGTGATCGCCAGCTGGCCCGGCCCGGGCTCCAGCACCGGGCGGTCCAGGAACTCCTGCTGCTCCGGCCCGCCGTGGTCGACGAACCCGAATGCCTTGACCATCCCGGATCCACTCCTCGCTGCCCCGCTCGACGTCCCCCGCCCCAGCATGCGGGCGAGGGGCGCGAGGGGGCGGCCGCTGGTGGGCCGAACGGGCGGGGCGGGGCCGGGCCGGGCGGCTGACAGATGACAGCTGACAGATTTCAAAATCTGTCAGCTGTCATCTGTTATCTGTTACCTGTCAGCCGTCACCGCCCCGACGCGCGCACCACCGGGATCCAGAGCTGCGCCTCGGCCTGCCCGCCCTCCGGGAGGAAGCGGGTCCGCAGGATCTCCGGGCCGAGCCGGAACTCGTACGGGTTGGACGGGAACCACTGGGTGAAGACGTCCCGCCACATCTCCTGCAACGCCTGCGGGAACGGCCCGGTGTTCGCGAACACCGCCCAGGTGCCGGCCGGGATCTCGCGCACGTCCAGGTCCGCCGGCACCTCGCCGTCCGCCCCGACGGCCACCGCGTGGTAGTAGTCGAGCGGGACGCCCTCCTCCCGGCTGTCCGAGAAGAACTCGGTGACCGCGACGATCCCGTCCGGCTCCTGCCCCGGCTCCGACAGGGCCGCGATCCGGTCGATCGCCTCCCGCCCGAGCCCCTTGATGAACGAGGCGATCGCCGGATTGACCCCCTCGTGCACCAGCGGGACGCGGGCCCGCCTGCCGACGATCCGGAACGCCGGCTTCTCCACGACGCGGTACTCCATACTGCTGCTCCCTTCGACGACGAGCCGGAAGGACATCCGGGGCTGGGAGACGAGCACCGAGCCGTCGCGCCGGGCCTCCCCCGGCCCGACCCCGTGCATCGCCCGGAACGCCCGGGCGAACGCCTCCCCCGAGCCGTAGCCGTACCGGACCGCCACATCGAGCAACGTCCGCTCGCCGGCCAGCACTTCGGCCCCGGCGAGGGTGAGCCGCCGGCGCCGGAGGTACTCCGACAGCGGCATCCCGGCCAGCGCCGAGAAGAGCCGCCGGAAGTGGTACTCCGAGGTCGTCGCGATCCGCGCGAGCTCGGCCACGTCGACCGTCCCGTCGAGGTGCTCCTCGATGTGCTCCATGGCCTGGTTCAGCCGGTCCAGCATCCTTGCCCCGTCCTTCCCTTGACACTCCTCACCGTAGGCAGCGGCCGGCCGCCCGGACCCGACATCCCGTGCCCGCTCCGGTCGGGTGGCCGCCCACCGTCGCCGTCCGGTCAGGAACCGTCGGCGCGCACCGCGTAGACGTACCGGCCGCCCGCGTACTCGCTCAGGTTCCAGATCACCGACTCGGCGAACTTCCACTCCGTGGTCGCCGAGCTGTGGAAGCTGAGGTCCTCGCAGCCGACGGCCAGCCGGGTCACCGTGGCGGGCGTGTCGGCCCCCGAACCCACCGCGCGCAGCGTGCCGTTGGCGGAGCCGTTGCTGGCCGAGAGGTAGTGCCTGGACTGCTGCGACACCACGCCCTGGATCTTGCCCTGCTTCACGGTGACCGCCTCGGCCGCGGTGGTCGAGCCGAGCTTGCGGTTGGTGTGGTCGAGGTTCCAGCGGACCACCTTGGGCGTGGTGATCTTGGTCCCGTTGCCGTTCCAGCCGGTGCCCGCGTAGTCCACCACCGGGTCGGCGAGGTCCACCGCGTACTCGCTGACGGTGAGGCTGTCGGGGGTACTGGCGCGGTCCAGGCCGAGGCAGGAGAACCGCAGCAGCGTCCCGGTGTTGTCGTACGCGGCGCTCTGCGGCAGCACGTAACGGTAGTCGTAGGCGTAGTACTTGCCGTCGGCGTCCAGCCCGCAGACGTCGGACTTGCCGCTCGCCACCTCGAAGACGGTGTCGAGGTCGAACACCCGCAGGCCCTTGGTGGTGTCCACCATGTAGAGCAGGTTCCCGTACCAGAGGATGCCGCCCGCGTGCCGCTGCACGGGCGCGTACGAGTACGCGCCGCCCGCCGTCTTCACCGGCTCGACCAGCAGCACGTGCCGGTACTTGGGCGCGAGCCGGTCGGTGTAGTCGACGAAGGACACCCGGACACCCTTGTTGACCGGGAAGTCGTCGGTGCCGTCGCCGTCCGGGTCGGTGTCGAAGTACCAGGAGACCAGGACCACCCGCTTTCCGCCCCACACGCCGGAGCCGAGCGCGTCCGCGCTGGTGGTGACGCCCTGCGGCATCCACTCGGCGACGCCCTGGTCACCGGGGTTCCAGCCGAAGCCCTCCTGGAAGGCGCCGACCCCGCCCGGGGCCGAGGTCAGGTGCACGGCGTCCCGGTTGGCGTTGGCCAGCACATCGGCCACCGTGACCTTCGGCAGCTTGCCGGCCAGCCCGGTGGCGAGCTCGGCGTAGCCGCCGTGGCCGTTGCCGAGGCGCTCGGCCAGCGTGAACCGGCCGGGCGTCAGCGTCGCCGCCTCGGCCGCCCCGGGGGTGACGACGGCGCCGCCGAAGGCCGCGAGCGGCGTGGCGGCCAGGCCCTTGATGATCGTCCTGCGTGACATGGTCATGAGACCAGAACGTAGGCGCAGCACTGCCGATCTGACAAGCCGACATCTCCCTGACCAGCCGGAACACCGCAGGCCAGGGAGGTGTCGGGACCGCCTCCACGGATCAGATCAGGCCCTGCGCCAGCATCGCGTCCGCCACCGGCTCGAAGCCGGCGATGTTGGCGCCGAGCACGTAGTCGCCGGGGCGCCCGTACTTCTCCGCCGTGGCGTGGCTGGCGTCGTGGATGTGCCGCATGATCTCGGTCAGTCGCTCCTCGGCCCGCTCGAAGGACCAGGCGTCGCGCGCGGCGTTCTGCTGCATCTCCAGGGCGCTGGTCGCGACCCCGCCGGCGTTGGCCGCCTTGCCCGGCCCGAAGGCCACCCCGGCCTCCTGGAACACCCGGACCGCCTCCGGCGTGGTCGGCATGTTGGCGCCCTCGGCGACCGCCCGGACCCCGTTGCGGACCAGGGCCAGCGCGTCCGCCTCGACCAGCTCGTTCTGGGTCGCGCACGGCAGCGCCACGTCGACCGGCACCGCCCAGACGCCCGTCCCCTCGGCGTACCGGACGTGGCTGCCGCGCAGCTCGGCGTACTCGGAGAGGCGGCCGCGCCGGACCTCCTTGACCTCCTTCAGCAGCGCGAGGTCGATGCCCTTCTCGTCGACCACGAAGCCGGAGGAGTCGGAGGCCGTGACCACCGTGGCGCCGAGCTGCTGCGCCTTCTCGATCGCGTACACGGCGACGTTCCCGGAGCCGGAGACCGCGACCCGCAGCCCGTCCAGGCTCTCGCCGCGCGCCCGCAGCATCTCGTCGGTGAACAGCACGCAGCCGTAGCCGGTCGCCTCCGTCCGCACCTGCGAGCCGCCCCAGCCGATGCCCTTCCCGGTGAGCACCCCGGACTCGTAGCGGTTGGTGATCCGCTTGTACTGCCCGAACAGGTAGCCGATCTCCCGGCCGCCGACCCCGATGTCCCCGGCCGGCACGTCGGTCTGCTCGCCCAGGTGCCGGTGCAGCTCGGTCATGAAGGACTGGCAGAACCGCATGATCTCGGCGTCCGACCGCCCCTTGGGGTCGAAGTCCGAGCCGCCCTTGCCGCCACCGATGCCGAGCCCGGTGAGCGCGTTCTTGAAGATCTGCTCGAAGCCGAGGAACTTGACGATCCCGAGGTTCACCGAGGGGTGGAACCGCAGCCCGCCCTTGTACGGCCCGAGCGCGCTGTTGAACTCCACCCGGAAGCCCCGGTTGACGTGGATCCGCCCGGCGTCGTCGGTCCACGGCACCCGGAAGATCACCTGCCGCTCGGGCTCGACGATCCGCTCGACGATCCGCGCCTCGACCAGCTCCGGCCGCCGTACCAGCACCGGCCCGAGCGTCTCCACCACCTCCCGCACGGCCTGGTGGAACTCCGGCTCGCCGGGATTGCGGCGCAGCACCTCGGCGTAGAGCGACTCGATGGCAGGGTTTCCGCTGGAATGGGACGTGGTGGCGAACGGTGTGGCCGGCATCGCTTCGGAACCTTCCGTTGTCAGGGAGACCGGGGTCGGGGAGACCGGGTCGGCAACCGGCGGCAAGTCTTGCAGCGCCGACCGGACCTGTCCGCCCGTTTTCGGAAACTGAACGGTTCTGTTTCCAACCATCCCCGTATTGCAAGGGGAACGGTGTTGTTCAAATTGGAACTACCTAGTACCGTCGACAGCCGAGCACCAGTAAGACCCGTCCGTCACGGAGGCCCCGCCCATGTCGCAGCTCCCCCTGCCGCCGCAGCAGAACGTTTCCCCGCAGGAAGGTGGGGGCGCCTCCGTGCGGGCCCGGGTGCGGATTCCGCTGACCTTCCCGGACGGGTACCGGGCCGAGGCTGAGGTGTTCACCTTCCACGGGCTGGCGGACGGGGCCGAGCACCTCGCGCTGGCGCTGGGCGAGGTGCCGGAGGGCGGCACGCCGCTGGTGCGGCTTCACTCGGAGTGCCTGACCGGGGACGTGTTCGGCTCGGACCGGTGCGACTGCGGGCCGCAGCTGCGCGAGGCGGTGGAGCGGATCGGCGCGGCCGGCGGCTACCTGCTCTACCTGCGCCAGGAGGGCCGCGGCATCGGCCTGTACAACAAGCTCGACGCCTACGCCCTGCAGGACTCCGGGCTGGACACCTATGACGCGAACACCGCGCTGGGCCTGCCGGAGGACGGGCGCGACTACACGGCCGCCGCCCAGATGCTCGACGCGCTGGGCGTCGGCGGGATCGACCTGCTGAGCAACAACCCGGACAAGGCCGCGCAGCTGGCCGCCCTCGGCGTCCCGGTCGAGCGCCGGGTGCCGACGGGGGTGCACCTGTCGGAGAGCAACGTCCGGTACCTGCGGGCGAAGGTGGAGCGGACGGGGCACTCGATCGAGCTGTCGAGGCTGGTGGGCTGAGCGGCCGGGGCGAGCACACCCGGGCGCGGGTGGACGGCTGACGGATTTCAATGTCTGTCAGCTGTCAGCTGTTATCTGTTCTCTGTTATCTGTCAGCTGAAATCTGTCAGTTGTCAGCTGTCAGCTGTCAGCCGCCGGTCGTCAGCCGCACCGGGCGGCCGACCGTGGCGCGCAGGCGGCGGTAGGTGCGCCAGCCCTTGGTGCGGAGGTGTTCCGGGAACGGGGCGACCGGTGCGCCCCGGCCGTTCGCCCAGGCCGTGAAGCGCTCGGCCGGGGTGTCGGCCATGACCGTCAGCCGGGCGAGCTGGAACGGGTCGTCCGCCGGGGAGCTGAACGCGTCGCGCGCCGAGCAGCCCGCGCTGAAGCCGGCCCGCTGCACCCGGCGCCGGGCCTGTGGGCTGGAGTAGCCGTGCGGGTAGGCGAAGGCGGTCACCGGGTGGCCGAGCACCTCCTCCAACCGCCTTTTACAGCCGTCGAGTTCAGCACCGAGGCGGCGCTCGGAGACGGTGTCCAGCTGCGGGTGGGTGTGCGAGTGGCCGCCGATCTCGACGCCGTAGCCGTCCAGGCCGGCGACCTGCCGCCAGTTGAGCATCTCGGCCGGTGGCAGCAGGCTGCCCTCCCCCTGGTGGCCCGGGGTGGTGACGGCGCCGGTGGTGACGAACAGGGTGGCGGGCAGCTCGCGTTCGGCGAGGATCGGCGCCACCGTCCAGTAGAAGTCGGCGAAGCCGTCGTCGAAGGTCAGCACCGCGCAGCGGTCGGGCACCGGGGGGCCGCCGCGCTGGGCGGCGAGCAGGCGGCGCAGCGGGATGACGTCGCGGCCGGCGGCGGCGAGTCGGTCGAGCTGGCGGACGAAGGTGCGCGGGGTGACGGTGTAGGGCGCGATCCAGTCGGGCGGGTCGTCGGAGACGGAGTGGTAGAGGAAGACGGGCACCGCGGTCATCGTGCGCCCCCTCCGGGAGCCGCCCCGGGGCGGGCGGGGGAATCGACGCGGCGGAGGCGACCGCGCAGGTAGCCGAACGGACCGTAGAGCAGGCCGCAGAGTTCGAGCCGGGCGAGCCGCCGCGGTCCGGACCGCAGCCGGACGGACCGCAGCGGGCCGGACGGGTGTGGTGCCCGGACCGGGTCGGCCGACCGGCGGCCGACCGGCGGAGGGAGCTGTCCGAGGCAGTCCGCCGCGCCCGGGTCCGGCGAGGTGCGGGCGCGGCGGGCCGCGTATCGGAGTCCGCCGGGGAGGCGGCGGAGCAGGGCGGGCAGCATCGCGGGTTCGTGGACGAGCGCGGCGGCGAGGCAGGCGCCGTAGCCCGCGCCGGAGCGGAAGGCCTGGGCGGGCGGGGCGTCCGCCGTACGCCGAGGGCGGTGCCAGACGATCGCGTCGGGGGCGTAGGCCAGGGCGTGACCGGCGAGCAGGACGCGGAGGAAGGCGAGCAGGTCGTCGCCGCCGTGGGCGGGGGTGCCCGCGCCGGTGGCCGGGTCGAAGCCGCCGAAGTCGCGCAGCAGGCGGGCGCGGAAGGCCATGTTGGCGCCGGAGCCGAGGCGGCCGGCGGCGAACGGGAGGAGCGGACCGGGGTGCCGGTCGTCGAGGGTCCAGGTGCGGGCCGCGAAGTCCAGACCGCCGAAGTCCCCGAGGCCGCCGGAGCCACCGTGGCGTTCGAGGGCGTCCAGGGCGGCGGAGTCGAGTTCGGCGGGCAGGACGAGGCCGGTGACGCAGCCGATCCGGTCGTCGGCGGCGAAGACGTCGGCGAGGGCGGCGATCCAGCCGGGGTCGGCCAGGGTGTCGTCGTCGGTGAAGGCGACGAGGTCGCCGCGGGCGGCGGCGAGGCCGCGGTTGCGGGCGCGCGCGAGGCCCGGGACCGGCTCGCGCAGGTAGCGGACCCGGCCCGGGAAGCGGTCGTGGAGCAGTCGTTCGGCGGCGTCATCGGCGGGGGCGCTGTCCACGACGATCACCTCGTACCGCGGATGGCCGTTCCGCAGCAGGGAGTCGAGGCACCGCCGGAGCGCGTCCACCCGGTCGCGGGTCGCGATGACCACACTGACGGCGGCCACCCCGGCGTCGCTCGGGCCCGCAGGCACCCGGGCGCGGTCGACCCGACGAGGCCGCGCCGCGGGTGTCGCGGTGGACAGGGCGGGAACGGCGAGTTCCCGATGGGCGGCGGCGACCAGCGCCCGGCGCAACGCCGCGGTGTCACCGGCCGCCCCGGTGGCCGTGACCAGGCCGAGCGGGTGCCCGTGCAGCCGCACCAAGGCCAGCACCCGGCCGCCCGGCTCCCCGGCAGCGAGGCCTCCGGCCCCAAGGCCCCCGACAGCAGGGCCGCCAACCCCGAGGCCCCCGGGCGAGCGCAGCCCGCTCGACTCGTCCAGGTCCAGGTCGACGACCCGGACGGCACGAGCAGCCGCTGGATCCGCCGTGGCGCCTCCGGGGAGGCGGCCGGCGTCCTCGGCCGGGGACAGGGTGGTGCTCATCGCGGGCCGACCTCTCGACGAGGAGGAGGCGGTGGGCGGGCGCCCGGCGCGGACCGCAGCGTGGACTGCGGAGCGGCGCGAAACGGCGCGGCCCCTGGTGTGACGGGGCGGACCCGGTGCGCGAGGGATACGCAGGGCGCGGGCCCCGGAGGGAAGCCCCCGTGGGGGCTGGTCGGACCCTGGAGGGCGCTGGGCGGCCGATGGGGGTGCGCACCGCCGGTCCTCGGGCGCCGGGGAGGCGCCGGTCCGTCGAACTGGATTCACGTCCCCGCACCGTGGGCGGGAGGACTACCAGGGCCTCATCGTGCGCCCGTACGGTCTGTCACGTCAAGGGTGTTCTGTCCACTTTTTCACCTTTCACCCACCGGCACCGGTCGGCTTCACCCCGCGACTTCACCCCGCGACTTCACCCCACGACGGGCCCCGGCCCCGCGACCGGGCGCCCCTCCGGCTCCTCCGCGATCCGGCGGGCGATCTCGGCCGGCCGCACCGGGCGGCCGAAGTGCCAGCCCTGCGCCCAGTCGCAGCCGATGACGCGCAGCCGCGCGGCGTCCCGGCCGGTCTCCACGCCCTCGGCGGTGACGGTCAGTCCGAGCGCGTGCGCCATCGACACCAGGCCGCTGACGATCCGCCAGCCGGTCTCCTCGTCCTTGGCCGGGTCGTGCAGGTCACCGACGAACGACCCGGCGATCTTCAGTCCGGAGACCGGCAGGTCGCGCAGGTAGGCGAGGTTGGACCAGCCGGTGCCGAAGTCGTCGACGGCGAGCGAGACGCCGAGGTCGACCAGCCCGTGCAGGGTGCGCAGCGCCTCGTCCTCCGGGCCGACCACGGTGGACTCGGTGATCTCCAGCTGGAGCCGGGCCGGGTCGAGGCCGGTCGTGTCGAGGATCCGGCCGAGGTCGCCGACCAGGGCGGCGCTGCGCGCCTGACGGACCGCCAGGTTGACGTTGAGCTGGGGCGCGGCGTCGCCGAACCGCTTGATCCAGTCGGCGGCCTGGCCGCAGGCCTGCTCCAGCACCCAGCGGCCGAGCGGCATGATCAGCCCGGTCTCCTCGGCGGTGGTGACGAACTCGTCCGGGCCGAGCACGCCGAGCTGCGGGTGGCGCCAGCGCACCAGCGCCTCGACGGCGGCGAGCCGGCCGTCGCCGAGCGCGTACAGCGGCTGGTAGTCGATGAAGAACTCGCCGCGGTCGAGGGCGGCGGGCATCCGCACCGAGACGGCGTAGCGGGAGACCGCGCGGGCGTTCTCCTTGGGGTCGAACAGGGTCCAGCGGCCGCGCCCGGCCTCCTTGGCCCGGTAGAGCGTCAGGTCGGCGGCGCGGACGGCGGCGCCGGGGGTGGTGGTGGAGACCCGGCGTTCCAGGACGCCGACGCTGGCGCCGACGGCCAGCTTGTGATCGCCGATCAGGACCGGTCCGGCGAGCGCCTTGAGGACGGTCTTGGCGGCGGCGACGGCCTCCTGTTCGCCGCGGCTGTTCTCCAGCAGCACCACGAACTCGTCGCCGCCGAGCCGGGCGACCAGGTGGCCGAGCGGGGTGAGCGCGGCCTTCAGCCGGGCCGCGACGGCGGACAGCAGCTGGTCACCGGTGTCGTGGCCGAGGCTGTCGTTGACGACCTTGAAGCCGTCGAGGTCGACGTAGCAGAGGCCGAACCGGGCGCCCGGGTCGGGGGCTTCGAAGAGCTTCTCCAGCCGTTCGAAGAAGGCGGCCCGGTTGGGCAGGCCGGTCAGCGGGTCGTGGGTGGCCTGGTGGCGCAGCCGCTCCTGGAGCCGGTAGCGGTCGGTGACGTCCTCCAGCATCGCGACCTGGTACTGCGGGCGGCCGTCGTCGTCGCGGATCAGCGAGACGGTCAGGTGGGTCCAGACCACCTCGCCGTCCTGCCGGTAGTACGGCTTGTCGAACTGGAAGTACTCGCGCTTGCCGCTGATCAGGTCCTCGTAGGTCTCCCAGACGCCGTCGCCGTCCTCGGGGTGGACGAGGTCGGCGACCCGGCGGCCGATCATGTCCTCCGGTCCGGCGCCGAAGAGTTCCTGGAGGGCCTTGTTGACGGCCAGGATGTTGCCGTCGGTGTCGCCGATGCCGATGCCGATCGCGGCGCTCTCGAACAGCGCGCGGAACCGGGCCTCGGAGGCCCGCAGGGCCCGTTCGGCCTCCTTTCGGGCCAGGTCGGCGGCGGTGCGGATGGCCTCCTGCTCGCGCAGGGTGCGTTCGCGCAGGGCGGCCGCCCAGCCGGCCGCGAACGCGCCGCACAGGGCGGGTCCGCGGCCGTCGGCGGCGGGCTGTTGCTGGAGCAGTTCCACCGCCCGGGCCAGCACGGCCGGGTCGGTGAAGTGGGCCTCGACCAGTTCGGCGCCGGCCTCGGCGGCGAGGCGCGGCTCGAAGGGCAGCTCCACCTGGGCGCGGTGGAGCAGCCCGGCGGTCCGGGAGACCAACCGGCCGAGCAGGCCGGGGTGCACCGCCGTGCCGTGGTCACCGGAGAGCAGCCGCGCCCAGTCCTCGTGGAACCGTTCGGCGCTGATGCTCGGCTCCGGTGCTCGGGTCACGGACGGAACCCCACGCCCGCCACCCCGGTCATCCGCTCGGGGTGCTCGCCGACGGCCTCGGGCTGGTCCGGGCGCCACTGCGGCAGGTAGACGACGCCGGGTTCGACCAGTTCGAAGCCCGCGAACATCGCGGTGATCTGCTCGTGGGTGCGCATGGTGAGCGGGGTGGGTGTCATCTTGTACAGCCGCTGATGGTCCTCGGCCTGGTCGGGGCGGCCCTCCAGGGAGGCGTGCGACAGGACGAGGGCGCTGCCGGGCGGGAGGGCGTCGCGGATCACCGCGATCAGCTTCCACGGGTCCTCGGCGTCCTGGACGAAGTGCATGACGGCGACCAGCAGGACGGCCACCGGCTCGCCGTCCGCGAGCAGCTCGGTCACCTCGGGGCGGGACATCAGGTCGTCGACGTCGCGCACGTCGGCCTGGACGACGGAGCTGGCCGGGTCGTCCTCCAGCAGCAGCCGGCTGTGCGCGCTGGCGACCGGGTCGCGGTCGATGTACACCACGCGGGACTCGGGGCGGATCGCGCGGGCGACCTCGTGGACGGCGCCGAAGGTGGGGATGCCGGAGCCGATGTCCAGGAAGCGGGTGATGCCGCGTTCGGCGGTGAACTGCACGGCGCGGCGCAGGAAGGCGCGGTTGGAGCGCATGATCTGCGGCAGTTCCGGCCAGAGGGCGATGGCCTTGCGGGCCATCTCGCGGTCGACCTCGAAGTTGTGCGATCCCCCGAGGTAGTAGTCGTAGACCCGCGCGGCGTTCGGTTTGTCCAGGTCCGTGCCCTCCGGTACCCAGTTCGGTCGCCGCATCCTCGGGACTCCTTCACTCCGGTTCTGGTGAACCAGCCGCCTGCCGAGGCGGCTGTGACTGATGAGACTACAAGCACAAAAGATCCTCTCCTGCACGCCGAACGCGTGCAAGCGGACTGTCCCGCTCCCGACACCGGCCGGTGGGCGGTGGGCGGTGGGCGGTGGGCGGTGGGCGGTGGGCGACAATCGTCCGGTGGATCCCAACCACTACCGGTTCCGCGGCGTGTGGCGGCTGGCCGCGCCGCCGGCGGCGGTGTACGCGGCGCTCGCCGACGTGGCGGCCTACCCGCGCTGGTGGCCGGAGATCCTCGCCGTGCGGCAGACCGGGCCGGACTCCGGCGAGGCGCTGGTCCGCGCGCTGCTCCCCTACCACCTGGTGATCGGGCTCACCGAGGTCCGCCGGGACGCGGGCGCCGGGGTGCTGGAGGCGGCCATGTCCGGGGACCTCACCGGCTGGTCCCGCTGGACCGTCGCGGCGGACGGCGCGGGCGGCACCCTGGCCCTGTTCGAGGAGGACACCCGCCCGGCGAAGCCGCTGCTGCGCCGCCTGGCACTGCCCGCCCGCCCGCTGTTCCGGGCCAACCACGCGGTGATGATGGGGCGCGGCCGGCGCGGCCTCGCGGCGTACCTGGCCGGGCTCCCGCCGACGCCCCCGTCTCCCTCTCCCGCGGCACCCCCGCCTCCCCCTCCCACCGCGCCCCCGACGGCTCCCCCGCCAACGTCGCCACAGGCCTCCCCGCAGCCCCGCCGGCCACCCGGATTCACCCGCCCGGACCGCCCCTGACCTGCGGCGGAGGCTCTTCACCAGATGTTTGCGGGGCGCCCCCGCATGGTCCGTAGCAGACTGGGCAGGGTAGACCGGGCCGCAATCGTGATCCCGAGGATGGTGAGTCCGGTGATACCCGTACGACCGACCAGCCCGACCGACCGGCAGAGCGCCGATCCGCCCCCCGAGGCGGTCACCCCGCTCACCGAGTCGGCGGCGCGCAGCCACATGGCGGGCGTCTGCTTCAAGATCGGCCCGCCCAGGCTGGTCGGCGTGGAGGTCGAGTGGTTCGTCCACGACGACCGATGTCCCACCCGGCCCGTCCCCCCTGAACGGCTGCACGCCGCACTGGACGCACTACCGCTCGGCGGCCCCGACGGGACCTCGCTCCCCTCCGGCGCCCGCCTCACCCTCGAACCCGGCGGTCAGGTCGAGCTCAGCTCCCCGCCCGCCGACAGCCTCACCGGCTGCGTCGCCGACACCCGGCGCGACCTCGCCGCCCTGCGGGCCGCCTTCGCGGCGCAGGGCCTGCGCCTCACCGGCACCGGGACCGACCCGCTGGCCCGCCCCCGGCAGATGGTGCTGAACCACCCGCGCTACCTGGCGATGGAACGGTTCTTCGACTCGGCCGGCCCCTGGGGCCGGATCATGATGACCGGCACCGCCTCACTCCAGGTCTGCGTGGACGCCGGCACCGAGAGCGGCCCGCAGGCGCTCGACCGCCGCTGGCGCCTCGCCCACCGGCTCGGCCCGGTACTGGTCGCCGCCTTCGCCAACTCGCCGCTGCTGGACGGCCGCCCGACCGGCCACCGGTCCACCCGGCAGACCGTCTGGTCCCGGATGGACCCCACCCGCACGCTCGCCCCCGCGCCCGACCACGGCGACCCGCGCGAGGCCTGGACCCGGTACGTGCTGGACGCCGAGGTGCTGTGCGTCCGCCGCGCCGACAGCCTGCCGTGGACCGCGCCCGCCGGACTGACCTTCGGTGACTGGCTGCGCGGCGCCGGCGAGCGCCCGCCGACCCTGGCCGACCTCGACTACCACCGCACCACGCTGTTCCCGCCGGTGCGCCCGCGCGGCCACCTCGAACTGCGGATGATCGACGCCCAGCCCGGCGACGGCTGGATCGTGCCCGCCGCCCTGGTCACCGCGCTGCTGGACGACCCGGTCGCCGCGGAGGCCGCGCTCGCCGCGCTGGAGCCCCTGGAGCCGCTGGAGCCGCTGGAGTCCCCGCCCGCCCCCGGACGGCCGCGCGCGCCGCGCAGCGACGTCTGGCGCCGGGCCGCCACCCTGGCCGTCGCCGACCCCGAGCTGCGCCGCGCCACCCTGGGCTGTTTCGCCGCCGCCGACGCCGCGCTGGGCCGACTGCCCGGCGCCGAGCCGCTGCGCGCCGCCGTCGCCGGGTTCGCCGAGCGCTACCCCGCGCGCGGCCGCTGCCCCGCCGACGACCAGCTGGACGCCCTGCGCGCCGGCACCCGACGCACTCCCCCGGAGGAGGCCGCACCATGATCGACGACACCCGCGCAGCCGGAACCGCCCCCGGCACCCGCGAGGCCCGCCCGGTCCGACCGGCCGGCCGTCCCGCGTCGGACGCCCTCGCACCACAGACCCTCGCACCGCAGACCCTCGCGCCGGAGGCCCTCGCCCCGGCGGCCCTCCGGGAGGCGATCGCCGCCGAGCTGCTGGCCGCCCGCGCCCGGACCGCCGCGCTGACCGACTGCGTCGACGACCGCGACCTCACCGCCCAGCACTCCCCGCTGATGTCCCCGCTGGTCTGGGACCTCGCGCACATCGGCAACCAGGAGGAGCTCTGGCTGCTGCGCAACGTCGGCGGCCGGGACCCGATGCACCCCGAGATCGACCCGCTCTACGACGCCTTCGAGCACCCGCGCGCCGAACGGCCGAGCCTGCCGCTGCTGCCGCCCGCCGAGGCCCGCGCGTACGCGCACGAGGTCCGCGGCCGGGTGCTCGACCTGCTCGCCGCCAGCCCGCTGGAGGGAGCGCCGCTGCTGACCGACGGCTTCGCCTTCGGCATGATCGCCCAGCACGAACAGCAGCACGACGAGACCATGCTGATCACCCATCAGCTCCGGGTCGGCGAACCGGCCCTGGCCGCTCCCCCGCCGCCGCCCGCCCCGGCCGACGCCGCCGCGCTGCCCGCCGAGGTGCTGATCCCGGCCGGCCCGTTCACCATGGGCACCGACACCGAGCCGTGGGCGCTGGACAACGAACGCCCCGCCCACCGCGTCGACCTGCCCGCCTTCCGGTTGGACACCACCCCGGTCACCAACGGCGCCTACCTGCGGTTCATCGCCGACGGCGGCTACGACGAGCCGCACTGGTGGACACCCGAGGGCTGGGCGCACCGGCGCCGGGCCGGGCTGACCGCCCCGCTGTTCTGGCGCCAGGAGGACGGCCAGTGGCTGCGCCGCCGGTTCGGGGTGCTGGAGCCGGTCCCGCTCGACGAACCGGTGCTGCACGTCAGCTGGTACGAGGCGGACGCCTACGCGCGCTGGGCCGGACGCCGGCTGCCGACCGAGGCCGAGTGGGAGAAGGCCGCCCGGCACGACCCGGCCGCCGACCGCTCGCGCCGCTACCCGTGGGGCGACGGCACGCCCGGCCCCGAGCACGCCAACCTGGGCCAGCGCCACCTGCGCCCGGCCCCGGCCGGCAGCTACCCGGAGGGCCGGTCCCCGTACGGGGTACGGCAGTTGATGGGCGACGTGTGGGAGTGGACGGCCAGCGACTTCCTGCCGTACCCGGGCTTCCGGGCCTGGCCGTACCGGGAGTACTCGGAGGTGTTCTTCGGGCCGGAGTACAAGGTCCTGCGCGGCGGCTGCTTCGCGGTGGCGCCGGTCGCCTGCCGGGGCACCTTCCGCAACTGGGACTACCCGGTCCGGCGGCAGATCTTCGCCGGCTTCCGCACCGCCGCCGACGTCGAGGACGGTGCCGGTACCGCCGGTCCCGCCGCTGCCGCCGGAGCCGCCGACCGGACCGCGGGGGGCAACTGATGTGCCGTCACCTCGCGTACCTGGGTGAGCCGGTGGCGCCCCGGAAGCTGCTGGTCGACCCGCCGTTCGGGCTCTACCGGCAGTCCTGGGCGCCACGCCTGCAGCGCTACGGCACGGTCAACGTGGACGGCTTCGGCCTCGGCTGGTACGCGGACGGCGACGACGTCCCGGCCCGCTACCGGCGGGCCGGCGCGGTCTGGGCCGACCCCTCGTTCGCCGACCTCGCCCGGGTCCTGCGCACCCGGGCGCTGCTGGCGGCCGTCCGCTCGGCCACCGACGGCTGCGCGGAGGGCGAGCAGGCGGCCGCGCCGTTCGCCGCCGACCGCTGGCTGTTCAGCCACAACGGGATGCTGTCCGGCTGGCCGGGGAAGTCCGGCGGGCTCGCCGCACTGCTGCCGCCGGCCGAGCTGCTCGACCTGGCGGCGCGCACCGACTCGGCGCTGCTCTGGGCGCTCGTCCTGCACCGCCTGCGGGCGGGCGCCGGGCTCGGCGAGGCGCTGGCCGCGACCGTCGCGGACGCCGAGGCGCACGGCGGGGGCCGGCTGAACCTGCTGCTCACCGACGGCCGCGAACTCGCGGCGACGACCTGGGGCGACACCCTGCACCACCGGACCCTGCCCGGGCTCGGCGTGCTGGTGGCCTCGGAGCCCTCGGACGACGCTCCGGACTGGACGGCGGTGCCGGACCGGTCACTGCTGCGGGCCGGACCGGACGGGGTCGTCGTCACAGCGCTCTGAGGACGCCGCGCCGAAGCCGCAGCTCTTCCCCCTTCACTTCACTTCCTGAACAGAGGATCCATCCGTCATGAGCACCTTTGATCTCACCCGACTGCTGCCCGAGGACCACTTCAGCACCGCGCTGCGGCAGGACGTCCAGACCGGCCTGACCTCCGATCCCAAGTCGCTGCCGCCCAAGTGGTTCTACGACGCGCGGGGCAGCGAGCTGTTCGAGGAGATCACCCGGCTGCCCGAGTACTACCCGACCCGCGCCGAGCGGGCCATCCTGACCGCCCGGGCCGGCGAGATCGCCGCCGCCACCCGGGCCGGCACCCTGGTCGAGCTCGGCTCGGGCTCCTCCGAGAAGACCCGGCTGCTGCTGGACGCGCTGCGCGACCTCGGCACCCTGGACGCCTACGTGCCGGTGGACGTCAGCGAGAGCGCGCTGACCGCGGCCGGCGAGGCGCTCGCCACCGAGTACCCGGGGCTCTCGGTGCACGGCGTGCTGGCCGACTTCACCGCCGGGCTCGGCCTGCCGGCCGTCGGCGGCCCGCGCCTGGTCGCCTTCCTCGGCGGCACCCTCGGCAACCTGCTGCCGGTCGAGCGGGCCGCCTTCCTGCGCGGGCTGCGCGCCGCCCTCGACCCGGGCGACTTCCTGCTGCTCGGCACCGACCTGGTCAAGGACCCGGCGGTGCTGGTCGCCGCCTACGACGACGCGGCCGGGGTGACCGCCGCGTTCAACCGGAACGTCCTCGACGTGCTCAACCGGGAGCTGGGCGCCGACTTCGAGCCCGAGTCGTTCGAGCACGTGGCGCTCTGGGACGCCGAGCAGGAGTGGATCGAGATGCGGCTGCGCTCGCTGAAGGCGCAGACCGTGAAGATCCCGGCGCTGGACCTGCCGGTGCACTTCGAAGCGGGCGAGGAGCTGCGCACCGAGGTGTCGGCGAAGTTCCGGCGGGAGCGGGTGGCGGAGGAGCTGGCCACCGCCGGTCTGCGGCTCGCGGCCTGGTGGACGGACGACCAGGGCCGCTTCGGCCTCTCCTTGGCGCAGCCGGCCTAGCCGCCCGCAGGGAGCTATTTGATAGTTCACCTTACTAATTGGCAAAGGGATTTGACGGGCATCCCGCGTACAACACTTGAACATTGAGGGGTTACGATCTCGGCTACCAAGCTCAGCGTTGAGTATCAGGAGTCAAGATCGTGAGCGTCACCCAGCAGCCCGCGGGGCCCTCCGCGGCGGAGTCCGGGCCGGCCCCGTCCGGCCGGCTCGGCTTCGTCGTCTTCATCACCGCCGCCGCGGCCCTCGGCGGGTTCCTGTTCGGCTACGACAGCTCCGTGATCAACGGCGCGGTCTCCGGCATCCAGGAGAAGTTCGGCGTCGGCGACGGCGTGACCGGTCTGATCGTCTCCTCCGCGCTGCTGGGCTCGGCGGTCGGCGCCGCGCTGGCCGGCCGGTTCGCCGACCGGTACGGCCGGATCACCGTGATGAAGGCCGGCGCCCTGCTCTTCGCGGTGAGCGCGATCGGCTCGATGCTGCCGTTCTCCGCCTGGGACCTCGCGCTCTGGCGCGTCCTCGGCGGAGCGGCCATCGGCATCGCCTCGGTGATCGCCCCGACCTACATCGCCGAGGTGGCGCCGACCAAGTACCGCGGCCGGCTGGCCTCGTTCCAGCAGGCGGCCATCGTGCTCGGCATCGCCATCTCGCAGCTGGTCAACTGGGTACTGGCGGACGCCGCCGGCGGTGACACCCGCGGCCGACTGCTCGGCCTGGAGGCCTGGCAGTGGATGCTCGGCATCTGCGTCGTGCCCGCCGCGGTCTACTTCGTGCTCGCCTCGACCATCCCCGAGTCGCCGCGCTTCCTGATCGCGGCCGGCCGGCTCGACGAGGCCCGCACCGTGCTCGCCGACGTCGAGGGCGAGCACGCCGACACCGACGCCCGGATCACCGAGATCCAGGGGCTGATCGACTCCGACCACCGGCCGCGCTTCCGCGACCTGCTCGGCGGGCGGTTCGGCCTGCTGCCGATCGTCTGGGTCGGCATCGGGCTGTCGGTCTTCCAGCAGCTCGTCGGCATCAACGTGATCTTCTACTACTCGTCGATCCTCTGGCAGTCCGTCGGCATCGACCAGTCCAACTCGCTGCTGATCAGCTTCATCGGCTCGGTCATCAACATCCTCGGCACCGCGATCGCGATCCTGCTGGTCGACCGGATCGGCCGCAAGCCGCTCGCGCTGATCGGCTCGGCCGGCATGGCGCTCGCGCTGGGCGCCTGCGCCTGGGCGTTCTCCTCCGCCACCGGCAGCGGCGACCAGGTCACCCTGCCCGACCTCCAGGGCACCGTGGCGCTGATCTCGGCCAACGCCTTCGTGCTGTTCTTCGCGCTCTCCTGGGGCGTGGTGGTCTGGGTGATGCTCGGCGAGATGTTCCCCAACCGGATCCGCGCCGCCGCGCTCTCGGTGGCCGCCTCCGCGCAGTGGATCGCCAACTGGGCGATCACCGTCTCGTTCCCGGCGCTCTCGCGCTGGAACCTCTCCGCGACCTATCTCGCCTACGCGGGCTTCGCCGCGCTGTCGATCCTCTTCGTGGCGAAGTTCATGAAGGAGACCAAGGGCGTCCGGCTGGAGGACATGGGCTGAGTCCCCCGCCGGATCCCGGCCCCGCGGACGAGCCCCCCGACCCCCGCGGTCGGGCCTCGGCCCCACCCGGCCGGACCTCTCGGCCCCCGCACCCTAGCGCCAACCCGCCGGGTGCGGGGGCCGAATCGTTCACTCCCTGCGGCGGCGGCGACACCTCCGGTATCCCTGGGCGGCAGGAGGGATGTCCTTGATCTTCGACCGGCTTCGCACCCGCGGCGCCCGCAGCACGCGCCGACCCGCCGCCGTGCCCGGCGGCGCCTGCCCGTACTCGCACGCCCACGTCCACGGCCACCTGGTCCCCGAGGAGCCGCCCGGCCGCCCGGCCCCGGCCGCCCTCGACGACCGGTTCGCCGACCACTTCACCGACCCCCGGCAGGCCGCCGACTTCGTCCGCCAGTTCCACCTGGAGCAGCCCGGCACCGGCGACCCCGCCGAACGGATCCGCGCCGTCCTGGACGAGATCGACCGCACCGGCACCTACGAGCACACCCCCGCCGAACTCGCCTACGGCGCCAAGCTGGCCTGGCGCAACGCGGCCCGCTGCATCGGCCGGCTCTACTGGCGCAGCCTGGTGGTGCGCGACCTGCGGCACCTCGGCTCCGCCGACGACATCGCCGCCGAGTGCTTCGCCCACCTGCGCACCGCCACCAACGGCGGCCGGATCCGCCCGGTGGTCTCGGTGTTCGCCCCCGACCGGCCCGGCCGTCCGGCCGCCCGCATCCTCAACCAGCAGCTGGTCCGGTACGCCGGCCACCCCGGGCCGGACGGCGGCTGGACCGGCGACCCGGCGGGCGCCCAGCTCACCGCGCGGGCCCGGGACCTCGGCTGGAAGTGCGCGGAGGAGCCGTTCGAGGTGCTGCCGCTGCTGGTCCAGGAGCGGCCCGGCGAGCGGCCCGAGTGGTACGAGCTGCCGGAGGACACCACGCTGGAGGTCCGGCTCCTCCACCCCGACCACGCGTGGTTCGCCGAGCTCGGCCTGCGCTGGTACGCGGTGCCCGCGATCAGCGACATGACGCTGGAGATCGGCGGTGTCCGCTACCCCACCGCGCCGTTCAACGGCTGGTACATGGGCACCGAGATCGGCGCCCGCAACCTCGCCGACGCGGACCGCTACGACCTGCTGGCGACCGTCGCCGGCCGGCTCGGGCTGGACACCTCCAGCGAGCGCACGCTCTGGCGGGACCGCGCGCTGGTGGAGCTCAACGTGGCGGTGCTGCACTCGTTCCAGGAGGCCGGGGTGACGATGGCCGACCACCACACCGAGTCCGAGCGGTTCCTGCGGCACATCGCCCAGGAGCGGCGGCTCGGGCGGCCGACGCCCGCCGACTGGAGCTGGATCGTGCCGCCGGTCTCCGGCGGGCTGACCCCCGTCTACCACCGGTACTACGACCCGGTGGACCCCTCGGCGCGGCCCGCGTTCGTGGCCCGGGAGCCCTGGTGACGCGGGTCCTGGTCACGCGGGTCCTGGTCACGCGGGTCCTGGTCACGCGGGTCCTGGTCACGCGGGTCCCGGTGACGCGGGTCCCGGTGGACGGGCGGCCGCTCCGGGAGTCGTTCGAAGCGTAGGACCAGCCCGTCGAGGAGCGCCTCCAGTCCGGTCTCGAAGGCGCCCTCGTCGACGGCCGCCCGGTGCTCGGCCAGCCGGTGCGCCTCGCCGAGGTGCGGGTAGTCGGCCGCGTCGTACAGCCCGGCGTCCTCCGGGAAGCCGGCCGCGAAGGAGGCCAGGGCCGAGCCGGTGACGAAGTACCGCATCAGCGCGCCGATCCGGGTCGCCTGCCCGCGCGGCCAGCCCGCCTCGACCAGGCAGCCGAACACGGCGTCGGCCAGCCGCAGCGCGTTCGGCCGCCGTCCGGGGCCCTGGGCCAGCACCGGGACGATGTTGGGGTGGGCGGCCAGCGCGGCCCGGTACGAGCGGGCCCAGCCGCGCAGCGCCTCCGGCCAGGGCCCGCCGGCCGCGAACATCGACAGGTCGACCTCGCCGATCACCCCGTCCACCACCGCGTCCAGCAGCTCGTCCTTGGTGGCGAAGTGGTTGTAGAGGGACGGCCCGCTCACCGACAGCTCGCCGGCCAGCCGGCGGGTGGAGAGGGCGGCCAGGCCCTCCTCGTCGACGAGTCGCAGAGCGGCGGCGACGATGCGCTCGCGGCTGAGCAGGGGGGTGCGCGGGCGGGCCATCGGCGCGGTTCCTCCGGTACGTGCGTCCAGTCGGGTGGGGCGGGGACCGATTCTGGCAGGCGGCCCTTCCCAGAGCGGCCGGTCGGGGCTACAGTCCCTCGTAAAACTTGCAGCGCTAGTTTAGCTGGGGGCGTCCCGATGGACCTGGAACTCTCCGCGGAGCAGGCCGCCGTCCGCGACCTCGCGGCCTCCTTCACCGACCGCGAGATCGTGCCGCACGCGGCCGCCTGGGACCGGGCCGAGTCCGTCGACCGCGCGATCATCGGCAAGCTCGGCAAGCTCGGCTTCCTCGGCCTGACCATCCCCGAGGAGTACGGCGGCAGCGGCGGCGACCACCTCGCCTACTGCCTCGTCCTGGAGGAACTGGGCCGGGGCGACTCCGCCGTGCGCGGCATCGTCTCGGTCTCGCTCGGTCTGGTCGCCAAGTCGGTCAACGCCTTCGGCACCGAGGAGCAGAAGCGGCACTGGCTGCCCCGGCTCACCTCCGGCGAGGCGCTCGGCTGCTTCGCCCTCACCGAGCCCGGCACCGGCTCCGACGCCGCCAACCTCACCACCCGGGCCGTCCGCGACGGCGACGACTGGCTGATCAGCGGCGCCAAGATGTTCATCACCAACGGCACCTGGGCCGACGTCGCCCTCGTCTTCGCCCGCACCGGCGAGGCCGGACACCGGGGCGTCACCGCCTTCCTCGTCCCCACCGACCTGCCCGGCTTCACCCGCACCGAGATCCACGGCAAGCTCGGCCTGCGCGGCCAGGCCACCGCCGAACTCGCCCTCGACGCCGTCCGGGTGCCCGACGGCGCCCGGCTCGGCGAGCTCGGCAAGGGCTTCACCGTCGCCATGGCCGCGCTCGCCAAGGGCCGGATGTCGGTCGCGGCCGGCTGCGTCGGCATCGCCCGGGCCTGCCTGGAGGCCGCAGTCCGGTACGCCGGCGAGCGCGAGCAGTTCGGCGCGCCGATCGCCTCGCACCAGCTGGTGCAGGAACTGCTCGCCGGGATCGCCGTGGACGTCGAGGCGGCCCGGCTGCTCACCTGGAAGGTCGCCGACCACATCGAACGCGGCCTGCCGTTCGCCACCGAGTCCTCGATCGCCAAGCTGTTCGCCAGCGAGGCCGCCGTCCGGGCCGCCAACAACGCGCTCCAGGTCTTCGGCGGCTACGGCTTCATCGACGAGTACCCCGTCGGCAAGTACCTGCGCGACGCGCGGGTGATGACCCTCTACGAGGGCACCAGCCAGATCCACCACCTGCTCATCGGACGCGCGCTCACCGGCGTCAACGCCTTCTGAGCGTCTCCTCCCCTCTCACCCACCCCTCTCGACAAGGAGCCCGACGTCGTGCGTCCTGTCTACTTCGCCGCAGCCCGCCGCACACCCATCGGCCGGCTGCGCGGAGCGCTCGCCGCGGTCCGCCCGGACGACCTCTCGGCCACCGTGCTGCGCGCCCTGCTCGCCGACCTGCCCACCCTCGACCCGGCCCGGATCGACGACGTCTACTGGGGCGCCGCCAACCAGGCCGGCGAGGACAACCGCAACGCCGCCCGGATGGCCGTCCTGCTCGCCGGACTTCCGGACAGCGTCCCCGGCGCCACCGTCAACCGGCTCTG
Organism: Kitasatospora sp. NPDC093806; assembly: GCF_040683335.1. NCBI lineage: Bacteria > Bacillati > Actinomycetota > Actinomycetes > Kitasatosporales > Streptomycetaceae > Kitasatospora > Kitasatospora sp. NPDC093806. Next base: position 18,263 of record NZ_JBFBDO010000030.1, on the reverse strand, counting down.
CGCCTCCGGCCTGGAGGCGGTCACCATGGCCGCCCGGGCGATCGGCTCCGGCGAGGCGGACGTCGTGCTCGCCGGCGGCTGCGAGTCGATGACCCGCGCCCCGTTCGTCCTCCCCCGGCCCGACGAGGCGCTGCCGCACCGGATCGAGACCTTCGACACCCGGCTCGGCTGGCGGCTCACCAACCCGCGGATGGCGGAGCTGCACGGCGTGCTCTCCATGGGCGAGACCGCCGAGGAGGTGGCCGGCCGGTACGGGGTCGGCCGCGAACGGCAGGACGCCTGGGCGCTCCGCAGCCACCAGCGGGCCGCCGCCGCCCGCAAGGACGGCCACTTCGACGCCGAGCTGATCCCGGTGGAGCGGCCGGACGGGGTGACCGTCAGCCAGGACGAGGGGATCCGCGAGGACACCAGCTTGGAGAAGCTGGCCCGACTCAAGCCCGCCTTCCGGCCGAACGGCACGGTGACGGCGGGCAACGCCTCGCCGATGAACGACGGCGCGGCCGGGCTCGTCCTGGTCAGCGAGGAGGCGCTGCGGGAGTTCGGCCTCCAGCCGCTCGGCCGGTACGTGGCCGGCGCCTCGGCGGGCGTGCACCCGGACGTGATGGGCATCGGGCCGGTCCCGGCCACCCGCAAGGCGCTCGCCCGGGCCGGCTGGTCGCTCGACCAGCTGGAGGAGGCGGAGCTGAACGAGGCCTTCGCCGCCCAGGTGCTGGCGTCCGTCGACCAGTTGGGGCTCGACCCCGAGCTGGTCAACCCGACCGGCGGCGCGATCGCGCTCGGCCACCCGCTCGGCGGCTCCGGCGCCCGCATCCTCACCACCCTGCTGCACCGGATGCGCCGCACCGGCGCCGGGCGCGGGCTCGCCACCATGTGCGTGGGGGTCGGCCAGGGCACGGCGGTCCTGGTGGAGTCGGCCTGACGGCGGGCGGCTGACAGCTGACAACTGACAACTGACAACTGACAACTGACAGATAACAGCGAACAGATATCAGATGACAGCTGACGGATGACAGATTTCAGATGACGGATTCTGTCAGTCGTCAGCCCGCACTCAGAAGGAGCAGTACCACCGTGACTCGTTTCGCAGGCAAGGTCGCCGTCGTCACCGGCGGGGCGCAGGGCATCGGCGCGGCGACCGCCCGCCGGCTGGCCGAGGAGGGCGCGGCGGTGGCCGTGGTCGACCTCAGCGCCGAGCGGGCCGCCGGAACCGTCGAGGAGATCACCGCCAAGGGCGGCACCGCCAGGGCGTACGGCTGCGACGTGGCCGACTACGACGCCGTCGACGCGGTGTTCGCCCGGATCGCCGAGGACCTCGGCGGGGTGCACATCCTGATCAACAACGCCGGGATCACCCGGGACAACCTGTTCTTCAAGATGCCCAAGGCCGACTGGGACGCGGTGCTGACGGTCAACCTGACCAGCGCCTACAACTGCAGCCACGTGGCCCAGAAGTACATGGTGGCGCAGAAGTACGGCAAGATCGTCTCGCTCAGCTCGCGCTCCGCGCTCGGCAACCGCGGCCAGGCCAACTACGCCGCCGCGAAGGCCGGCATCCAGGGCCTGACCGCCACCCTGGCGATCGAGCTCGGCCCGTTCAACATCAACGTCAACGCGGTCGCCCCCGGCTACATCGCCACCGCGATGACCGCCGCGACGGCCGAGCGGGTCGGCGCCACGGCCGAGGACCACCAGACCGAGGTGGCCGCCCGGACGCCGCTGCGGCGGGTCGGGCAGCCGGAGGAGATCGCCTCGGTGGTCGCCTTCCTGGCGAGCGAGGAGGCCTCCTACGTCAGCGGCCAGACGCTGTACGTCAACGGCGGGGCGCGCTGACACGATCGGCGTTTCTGACGGATGGTCAGATGACCGTCCCCGGTGGTGGGTTACTTTCACCTGGGACGGTCTTGACCTTTTCCGGTGGCCGAAGACGACCATGTCGCCAGTATGAAATGACTATGGCATGATCATGCGGCACTCGATGGGATGGCCGGACCGACCCGTCCGATCCCGGCCGGGCCCTGCGTCCCAAGGAGTCCCATGGGCAGCTCCCGCACCCTCCGCCGCGCCCTGGCCCTGCTCGCCGTCGGGGCCACCGCCCTCGCGGCCGGCACCGTGTCCACCGGCTCCACCTCCGCCGCGCCGACCGCCGCCGGTGCCAACGCCAACGCCGCCGGCCAGCGCACCGGCGTCCACGTCCGCCCCGCCTCGGCCGGCCACGTCAACGCCGTCGGCCGCACCGCGCCGCTGTCCACCACACAGTGCGTCAGCGAACTCGGCATCCACTGCTACTCCCCGCTCCAGTACCGCGAGGCCTACAACCTGAACCCCCTCTACCAGGAGGGCGTCACCGGCAAGGGCCGCACCATCGTCATCGTCGACTCCTTCGGCTCGCCGACCATCCAGCACGACCTGGAGGTCTTCGACAAGCAGTGGGGCCTGCCCGACACCCAGGTCGAGGTGGTCAAGTGGGGCGACGTCCCGCCCTTCGACCCCACCAACCCCGACCACACCGGCTGGGCCGGCGAGGCCACCCTCGACGTCGAGTACGCGCACGCCATCGCGCCCGACGCCCACATCATCCTGGTCGAGACCGGGGTCGCCGAGACCGAGGGCACCACCGGCCTGCCCGAGATGATGGACGCCGAACAGGCCCTCATCCGGTCCGGCCGCGCCGACGTGATCTCGCAGAGCTTCGGCGCCACCGAGAACACCTTCCCCGGCTTCGCCAAGGGCGACTTCAGCTCGCTCACCAACCTGCGCTACGCCTTCAAGGAGGCCGCCGCGCACGACGTCACCGTGCTCGCCTCCTCCGGCGACAACGGCGCCACCGACGCCCAGGAGAACGGCAGCGACCTCTACCCGTACCGGGTGAACTCCTGGCCGTCCTCCGACCCGCTGGTCACCTCGATCGGCGGTACCCAGCTCACCCTCGACGACGCGGGCAAGCGGACCGCGCCCGACAAGGTCTGGCACGACCAGTACGGCGCGGGCGGCGGCGGGGTCTCCGGCGTGTTCGAGCGGCCCTGGTACCAGGCCGGCGTCGCGAAGGTCACCGGCAACCACCGCGGCACCCCGGACATCAGCATGAGCGCGGCCGTCGACGGCGGCGCCTGGACGTACGAGTCCTACGACCCCGCCCGGGCCGGCTGGCACCTCACCGGCGGCACCAGTGAGGCGGCGCCGATCTTCTCCGGCGTCGTCGCGCTCGCCGACCAGCTCGCCGGCCGCCGCCTCGGCCAGCTCAACTGGCGCCTGTACGGCCTCGACCTGCTCCCGAAGCAGTGGAGCGGCCTGGTCGACGTGACCACCGGCGACAACTCCTGGGACAAGGTGACCGGCTACCAGGCCACCAAGGGCTACGACCTGGCCAGCGGCCTCGGCACCATCGACGCCGCCCGCTTCGTCCACGCCCTCGCCGGCCGCTGACGGACCGGCACCTCCGTGTGGAGTGGGAAGTCGGCCCCGCCGACTTCCCACTCCGCCGTTTGCTGCCAGGGATGGGATGGGCAAGCGAGTCGCCGAAGCAGCGGGCGCACCAGAAGTCGGGCCCGCCGACTTCCTACTCCGCCGTTCGCCCCCGGGACGGGACGGGCCGGAGAGGTGGGCGCAGTAGAAGTCGCCGCCGACTTCCTACTCCGCCGATCGCCGCCCGAGGCCCGGACGGCCCGCCCAGGCGAGGGCGGGCCGAAGCAGAGGGTGCGCCAGAAGTCGGGCCCGCCGACTTCCTACTCCGTTGCTCGCGCGCGGGGCGAGGCGGGTGGGTGCGGTGGACGGCGGATCTGCCGGCTTCCACTGCGGGCCGGGGCTACGACTGGTCGGGCTGGGTGGCGGCGAGTTGGGTCAGGTGGCGTTCGGCGGCGCGGAGTTTGCGGCCGTCGGGGCCGGGGAGGTAGGCGCGCAGTTCGATGATCTCGGGGGCGATGCGGAGGGCCTCGGCGCGGTCCGGGATCGCGCGCCAGCAGGCTTCGGCGTTGGTCGCGGCGTGCTGGGTCTCGGGGTGCTCGGGTCCCTGGGAGCGGAGCAGCGAGAGGGCCACCTCGCGGTAGATGTCGGCGGCCTCCGCCGTCCGACCGGCGAGGCGGGAGACGTGGGCGCGGACCTGGCGGACCTGCAAGACCGGGGCGGAGACGGCGCCATGCTCGGCGATCGCCTCCAGTTCGAGGGCGAAGGCCAGGTCGGTCGCGGCCGCGTGGTCGCCGGCGTCGGCGCTGCGGACGATCCGGCCGATCACCTCCCGGTAGTCGGCGCGAGGTTCGGAGGCGGGCGACTCGGAGGCGGACGGCTCGGAGACGGGCGGCTCGGAAACGGGGGATTCGTCGGCGGGCGGCTCGGGGGCGCTTTCGGGGGCGGGTTCCGGGTCGGCCTCGGCTTCGGCCGGCTCAGCGAGCTCCGGTTCCGGCTCGGGCTCGGGCTCGGGCTCGGGCGCGGGCGCGGGCTCTTCGGTGGGCAGCTCGGCAGCCTCGGCGACCTCGGCGGGCTCGTCGGCCGGGGGCTGCCAGGCGTCGGGCTTCACGAGGTCGACGGGCTTCGGCGGCAGCGGCGGCGTGGCCGGGACTCCGGGCTTGATCAGGTCCACCGGGCCCTCGGCCGACGGCACCGGCGCGCTCTCAGCCTCCGGCGCGGGCGCGAGCGCAGACGCGGGCGCGAGGTCGGCGGCCGGCTTGTCCAGCGTCACGGCGGGCCTCGGCCGGGGCACCGCGCCCGCCACCACGTCCGGCACCGCGTCCTGCGGGACGGCCTCCTGCGGCACCGCGTCCCGGGGCGCGTCGCCCCACGGCGCGTCGTCCCAGGCGACGTCCTCGGGCGCGGCCGGGCGGGGCAGGAGGGCGGCCGGGGTCGGGCCCTCGTACGGGCTGTCGCCGCGCCGCGCGGTGTTGCGGAAGAGCGGGCGGTCGGGCGCGTGCGTGGCGACGACGACCACGTCCGGGCGGAGCACCGAGTAGACCTGCCCGCTCAGCTGCTCGGGGGCGAGGACGGCGTCCGCGCCCGGGCGGCCGCCGTGCAGGGCCTCGATCAGGGCGCGGGTGAAGGTGCCGATCTGCTCCGGATCGGGGCTGACCACGGCCCACAGTGGCAGGCCTTCGGCGAGCGGCGCGCCGTTGCCCTGGAGCAGCGGCCAGGCGTTCTGGTCGGCGCTCAGGTCGGCGATGACCAGGGTCTGCCAGTCGGCCGGGCGGTGCCGCAGTTCGGTGGCGATCGCCTGCCAGGCGAGGCCGTCCTGCCGGATGCTGCCGGGCTTGGAGTCCCGCAGGGTGAGGTGGAGTTGGCCGCCGCGCTTGTCGGCGAGCAGGTGGCCGCCGAGGTGGACGAGCAGCGGTCCGGGGTGGCGGGCGGCGGCCCGCAGGTGGGCGAGGACGGTGTGCGGGTCGCTCGCGCCGGGAAGGTGCACGGCGTCGACGGCGTCGGCGGCGAGCAGGACCTGCGGGGAGACGGCGGCGAGCATCGCGGAGAGCACCGGGGCCTGGGCGGGTCCGCCGCGTCCCCAGGTGCGGCGGCCGGAGGTGCCGTAGCCGCCCTCGACGACCAGGATCCGGCCGCGCGGGGCGCTGCCCAGGCCGCCGCCGAGGCCGGGCAGACCGTGCGCGGGGGTGGCACCGGGGTGGCCGGGAACGGTGAACGGCAGCGGCGTCGCACCGGGCGCGAGCGGCGCACCGGGAAGACCGGGCCCACCCGGAAGACCAGGCCCACCGGGCGCACCGGGGAGACCGGGGAGACCGGGCGCGCCCGCCGCACCGCCCATGGCGGGCATCCCGGTGACGGTCCACCCGGTGGACGGCGCGGGCGGTCCGGGCACCGGCCCCGCGGCAGGGACCGCGGCCGGGGCCGAGAGCGGGGCCGAGAGCGGGGCCGAGACCGGCGGCGGCTCGTACAGCGCGGCCGGCCCGGGCGGGTGCTCCTCGTAGGGGTTGCGCGGGGGCCGGGGCGGCACGGCGTCCCGGGGACCCGCGTCCGTCGCGGGGTCGGGACCTCCGGGGACCGCCGTAGTCTCCGCCATCTCCAGGTCACCCGCCCCGCCCCGCCGCTCAGCGGCGTCTGCTGCCTTGCCCCGCGTGGTGCCGGTCACCACACCCGTGGGCGCCACCCTACGAGATCCCGGCACGGGCGAGCCAGGCCGGGTGGGCGATCCGCCCACGCCCGGCGGAGGGTGACGGGGCGGCGGAGGCGGGCGGGCTGCGTCGCCGGGCGCCGCCGGGCTGCGGCGGCGGACGACGGGACCCCCGCCGCCGGTGTCCGGATCTGCCACAACCCCGTCATTGCGGCCGTCCGGGCCCCGGCACGATGATCGGGGCATGCCCGAACCGCACAACGTCGTCATCGCGGCCTTTCCCGGAGTGGAACTGTTGGACGTCACCGGCCCGGCCGAGGTGTTCTCGGTCGCCTCCCGGGTGCTCGGCCCCGGCCGCCCCGGCTACCGGGTGCGGATCGCGACGGCCGACGGCGGCGAACTGCCGACGGCCGCCGGGGTCCGCCTGCTGTCCGACCTGGCCCTCCACGAGGTGACCGGCCGGGTCGACACCCTGCTCGTGTCGGGCGCGATCAACCTGGTCGACGGCGCGGCGGAGCCGGTGGTCGACGCCCGGGTGACCGCCTGGCTGCGCCGGGCGGCGCCCGCGGCCGGCCGGACCGGTTCGGTCTGCGCCGGCGCGCACCTGCTGGCGGCGGCCGGGCTGCTCGACGGGCGCTGCGCCACGACGCACTGGCTGAGCGCGGCCCGGCTGGCCGCCGACCACCCGCTGGTCACCGTCGACCCGGACCCGATCTTCCTCCGCTCCGGCCGGGTGTGGACGGGCGCCGGCGGTACGTCCGGGATGGACATGGCGCTCGCGATGGTCGCCGAGGACCACGGCCGGGAAGTGGCACTGGCCGCCGCCCGGACGCTGGTGATGTACGTCAAACGCTCGGGCGGGCAGAGCCAGTTCAGCGTGCCGCTCACCGCGCAGGCGCAGGCCCAGGCCGAGGCGCCGGTGGACGACCGGATCGACGAGCTGTGCCGGTGGATCGCCGACCACCTGGCCGACGACCTCTCGGTCGACGTCCTGGCCGCGCGCGTGCACCTGAGCGTGCGTCACTTCTCCCGGACGTTCCGGCAGCGCACCGGGAGCACGCCGGCCGGCTACGTGGAGGCCGCCCGGCTGGAGGCGGCCCGGCGGCTGCTGGAGGAGAGCGACCACAGCCTGCCGGTGGTCGCCGGGACCAGCGGCCTGGGCTCGGTGGAGACCCTGCACCGCTCCTTCCAGCGCCGACTGGGCACCACGCCCGCCGAGTACCGCCGCCGCTTCCGGTAACCCCCCGGCTCCCCCGCGCACCACCCCGCCCCGGTCCCCGCCGGGCGGACCTCCGGCGTGCCCGCGACCCAGCGGCCGCCCCGACACCCTGGAGCACGCCATGTCCCGTACGAAGGTCGTCCCGATCCCGGTCGTGGGCCGGCACACCGTCAACGCCTACCTGCTGCTCGGCCGGCGGCCGGTGATCGTCGACGCCGGGACGCCCGGCAGCGGCCGGCTGATCCTCGACCGGGTCGCCGAGCACGGGGTGGACCCCGCCGACGTCGCGCTGATCGTCATCACCCACGGCCACATCGACCACTTCGGCTCCGCGGCCGAGCTGAGCCGCCTGACCGGCGCGCCCGTCGCCGGTCACGTCGCGGACCTCGGGCCGTACCGCGCCGGGCGCGCCCGCGCACCCCATCTGCCGACCGGTCCGATGGGCCGCGCCATGGACCGTCTCCCGGCGCTTCACGTCGGGACCGAGCCGTTCGAACCCGAAGTGCTGATCAGCGCCGAGACGAGCCTGGCGGACTTCGGGGTCGAGGGGCGCGTCATCCCCACGCCCGGGCACACGGCGGGCTCGGTCTCCGTCCTCACCGACGAGGGCGAACTGGTGGCCGGCGACCTGGTCGCCAACTCCTTCATGGGCTTCATCCCCGGCAAGCCCGCCAACCCGCCGTTCCACGACGATCCGGTCCGCAACCTCGCCAGCCTCCGGGCGATGCTCGCGCTCGACCCCACCACGCTGCACGTCGGCCACGGCGTCCCGCTCCGGCCCGAGCGGGTCCGGCGCTGGGTGCAGCGGGAACACCACCGCCTGGCCCGGCTCCAGGCCGCCGGACGCCTCGTCACCCGGGCCGCGGACCCCGAGGAGGCCTGACCCCGGGCGGGACTTGATTTCCGGCGGCGCGCGGCGGGTTCGTAGGGTGAGGGCATGATCGACGGAACCCCTGACACCTCCGACGGCCCGGCGGCCGCCGAGTCCCCGCTGATCGGCAGCCTGCGCGCGGCCGTCGCCGCGGCGCCCGGCGATGTGCCGCTGCGGCTGCACCTCGCCGAACTGCTGCTCGCCGCCGGGCACGGTGACGCGGCGGTGGCGGAGGCGGCCGTCGCGCTCAGCCGGGCGCCCCAGGACGCGCAGGCGAAGGCCCTGATGGCGCGGGCCCTGGCCGGCCCGACGCCCCCACCCTCTGCCCCGATCCCCGCTCCCGCTCCCGCTCCCGCCGAGCAGCCCACCGAACAGCCCGCCGAGCAACCCCCGCAGCAGGGCGGCGGCTTCGACTGGGCGGCGGCCGCGCAGGAGGTCGAGGATGTCCTCCCGCCCCGGTTCACCGCCGGCTACCGGAACAACGGCCCGCAGGAGGCCCCGCTCCCCGTCGACGGCGCGGCGGGCGACCCCGGCGACGCGAGCGCGTACGACGTGGAGGCCCCCGACCGCCCCGGCGCGGTGCGGCTGGCCGACGTCGGCGGAATGCGGGAGGTGAAGGACCGTCTGGAGGCCGCCTTCCTCGCCCCCATGCGCAACCCGGAACTGCGCAAGCTGTACGGCAAGAGCCTGCGCGGCGGCCTGCTCCTGTACGGGCCGCCCGGCTGCGGCAAGACGTTCATCGCCCGGGCCGTCGCCGGGGAGCTCGGCGCGAACTTCATCTCGGTCTCGATCAACGACGTGCTCGACATGTGGCTCGGCAACTCCGAGCGCAACCTGCACGAGGTGTTCCAGACCGCCCGCCGGCAGGCGCCGTGCGTGGTCTTCCTCGACGAGCTGGACGCGCTCGGCGCCAAGCGCAGCCGCACCGCCCACACCGGCATGCGCAACACCGTCAACCAGCTGCTGACCGAGCTGGACGGCGTGGGCGACGTCAACGACGGGGTGTTCGTGCTCGCCGCCACCAACGTCCCCTGGGACGTGGACATCGCGCTGCGCCGCCCCGGCCGGCTCGACCGCACGCTGCTGGTGCTGCCGCCCGACGGCCCGGCCCGCGACGCGATCCTCCGCTACCACCTGCGGGACCGCCCGATCGAGTCGGTGGACCTGGCCAAGCTCGTCAAGGTCACCGAGGGCTTCTCGGGCGCCGACCTGGCGCACGTCTGCGAGAGCGCGGCCGAGTCGGCCCTGCTCGACTCCGCCCGCACCGGCACCGTCCGCATGATCAACACCAAGGACCTGCTGGCCGCCGCGAAGGCGGTCCGACCGTCCACCGAGCCGTGGTTCGCGGCCGCCCGCAACGTGGCGATGTTCGCCAACGAGGGCGGCGTGTACGACGAACTGCTCGCCTACCTGAAGAAGGCGCGAAAGCTGTGACCGTGCTCAACCCGCTCGTCGAGCAGGCGTCCGCCCTGATGGACCTCGACCGCCACGACGACGCCCGCGCGCTGCTCGCCCGGCGGATCGCCGAGGACCCGTCCGACGCGAACGCCTGGCTGCACCTCGCCACCTGCCATCTGACGCTGCGGGACTTCGACGAGGCGCTCGCCGCCGCCGGCGAGGCGGCGGCCCTCTCCCCGGAGACCTCCTACGCCCAGTACGTGCGGACGATCTCACTGCGCCGGCTCGGCCGGCCGGACGAGGCGCTGGCCGCCGCGCACGAGGCGATCCGGCTGGCCCCGAACGGCTTCCGGGGCTTCATCGCCCTCTCGGAGGCGCTGGGCGCCTGGCAGCCGCGCTGGCCCGAGGCCCTCGACGCGGCGGCGACGGCCGTGCGGCTCGGCCCGGAGGAGGTCGGCGCGCACTACGCGCTGTGGAAGGCCGCGCTGTTCAACGGCCGCCTGGACGTGAGCCGGCAGGCCGTGCGGGAGACCCTGCGGATCGACCCGCAGAACGCCTGGGCGCTCACCGAGTGGGCCGGGTACGTCGCGGCGGAGGCCGCCTCCCCGCCGCTGACCGGCGCGGGCGCCAAGCTGCCCGCCGCCGCCGACGCGTTCGCCACCGCGCTCGCCGTCGACCCGCAGGGCACCTGGCTGCGCCAGGGCCTGGACCGGACGGTGTTCCGGATGCTGCGCGGGACCCGCTGGCTCGGCCTGCTCTGCCTGGTGCTCGCGGCCCTGGCCGGGCGGGTGTTCCCGACCGGCGACGACCCGACGGCGCTGCCGGGACCGCTCGGCACCCGGCTCTACGCGCTCGCGCTGATGGCCGCCGTCTGGGGCTTCGGCGCCTGGCGCCGCTACCGGGCGATGCGCGGCGGCGTGCGGATGAGCCTGTGGTCGCTGGTCCGGCGGGTCGGCCGGGCGCGGCTGATCGTCGGGCAGTCGGCGTGGTGCACGCTCACCGCCGTGGTGATCGTGACCGTGCCGTGGACCGAACGGACCGTCCCCCAGGTGCTGTTCTGGGTGGCGCTGGTGCCGACCCTGCTCACCGTGTGGTACGAGCGCGCGGAGATGCGCGGCTGAGCGGGTGCGCCCGGCCGGGGGCCTCCCGGCCGGGCGCACCACGGCCGGCGGCTCGGCGACCACCGGCCGGCGGCCCCGGTCAGAGGTCGATCCGGACCTCCACGTTCGGCTGCCAGAACGCCTGGCGCTGCGCGATCGCGGCGTCGCCGATCTCGTTCCAGTACGGGTCGACGTCCGCGCAGCCCGGTATGCCCAGGCCCACCAGCCAGGTCAGCAGCAGGTCCATGCCCGGCGCGCCGGGGCCGCCGGAGCGGTTGGCGGCGGCCTTCAGGGCGTCGTAACCGCTGCTCAGACCGGCCTTCTTGGACCAGCTCGCGGCCGCCCCGATGGCGGACATCGGGTGGTGCTTGAACTTGGGCGCCACGAACCCGTCGGCCTTGGCCTCGTCCACTCCCGTGACGTAGGTCAGGTCGGTCTTGCCCTTCTCGCAGAACACGATGCCCAGGTACCCGGGGTCGCTGTTGGCGAAGGCCATGATCGCCGGGTACCCGGTCTCCTTGTACACCGCCTTCGCGATCTCGGGGAGGGTCCCCGGGATGTCGGTCTCCGTCACGAACATCCGCCATCCCAGGCCGAATTCGTACTCCTCCCCCGGGGCCTGTGCCGCCGACGCGAGGTGGCCGAGCGGGTTGTTGGACCTGGCGACGATGATCAGGCTGTTGGTCATGCGGTGATGCTACTGATCATCACGGAAACTTCAAGGGATCATCACATCAATACTTTCCGGCGGGACTTCAGGAGCCCGCCAGCAGGTCCCGCAGCAGTGCGACCGTGTCGGCGTCGAGGTCGCGGCCGGTGCGGCGGCTGAGCGCGTCGAGGCGGTTGACGGCGCGGAGCAGCTGGTCGCGAGCGCCGGCGGAGGCGTAGGCGTAGAACAGGTCGCGGTGCAGCAGTTCGACGTCCGGGGCGACGGCGAGGCCGCGGAAGACGGCGGCCTCGGCGCTGCGGTGGTCGCCGTACTGGAGGCGGCGGGCGGCGAGTTCGTGGGCGGTGTCGACGATCGCGGCGATCATGTCCTGCCGCTCGGCCTCGGCCCAGCCGTACGCGGCGGGCGGGGCCTCCGCGAACGGGGCGCCCCGGACCAGGGCGAGGGCGTGGGCGAGCGCGGCGTCGGCGGTGGCGCTGGTGCTGCGCATGCCGCGCCGGTAGAGGCTGCGGAACTCGTCCCAGTCGCAGGTGACGGTGGGGGCGAAGGCGTAGCCCTCGGTGGAGTCGGTGACCAGGAAGGCCCGGCCCTCCGCGGAGGTGCCCAGCCAGGCGGCCAGGTCGGCGAGCTTGTCGGGCAGCGGGCTGCGGCCGTCGGCGGCGGTGGGGTGCGGGTCGAGGTGGGCCGCGCCGGGGTGCAGGTCGTGGTCGAGGGCGGTGTGGTCGGCGCCGGGGCGCAGGGCCAGATAGGCGGCGAGCTCGGTGAGCCGGGTGACGGCGCCGGGTTCGGCGGTGCCGCCGGTGCCGGCCACGTCGACCGGGCCGAGCAGGCGGATCCGGGGGGCGGTGCGGGTGGCGTGCGCCTCCGGGGAGCGGAGGATGGCGAGCAGGTCGTCGCTGTCGCTGCGGCCGGGGGTGGTGCGGGCGGCCGGGAGGGGCATCGGGGCGGCGGCCGGGCCGGGCTCGGGCCGGGCGGGGACGCGCGGGGCGAGGGCGGCGGGGGCCGGGGCCGGGGCCGGGTCGTGCGTCGGCGCCGGTTCGGGGACGGGGGTGGGGACGGGCGCGGGAACGGGGGCGGGCTCGGCGGCTGGCACGGGGGCCGGGGTGGCCGGGGCGACCGGGGTCACCGGCTGGACGGGCGCGACCGCGGTGGGCAGCCCGAGGTTCTGGGTGGTCTCCTCGCCGTCCGAACCGTCCGAAGCGCCGGGGCCGTCCGAGCCGTCCGAAGCGCCGGAGCCGTCGGAAGCACCGCCGGCCGGCTCGGGGGTCACGGGCGTCCCGACCGGGTAACCCGCGGCCGGGCCGGCCGGGACCGCCGGGACCGCCGGGCCGACCGGTACGGCGGGCGACGCGCCGGCCTGCCGCCCGAGGCCGTTGATCAGGTGACGCTGGCCGGGCAGCGCGGCGGGCCCGACCGGCACGATCGAGGCCGGCGCCGAGGCCGGGGCGGACCCCGACGGCGAGGCGGCACCCGACGGCGACGGCGCCACCGAGGCCGAGGCCGGCGCCGCCGGGTCGGTGCCCGCGAACGGGCTGGCGCCCGTGCCGATCACCCGGGCGAGCAGCCGCGGACCGGCCGCGTCCGGGCCGTCCGCGTCGTCCTCGTCCCGGTCCGCCCCGGTGCCCAGCGCGCTGCCGAGCGCGGCGTCCAGGGTGGCGAACGGGAAGCCGCCCGCCGGCCCGTCCGCACCCGGCCCCCCGGCCGCGCCGACGGCGGCGAGGACCGGGACGGCGACCTGGAGTTCGGCCGGTTCCAGCTCCTCGCCGTCCAGGGTCCAGGCGGGGGCGGGGAGCTGGGTGCCGTCGTCGGCGGCCCGGAGCAGCTCGGTGACCTGCTCGTACTGACCGGTGGTCAGGCGCTGGAGCTCCAGGGTGAGGTGCAGGCCGGGGATGGTGGCCTGGCCGGTGGCCGGGAGGGTCCAGCGGGCGACCGGGCCGGTGCCGCGCTCGGGCGCGCGGGTGACCACGGCGACGCAGGTCCGGGGCCGGGCGTCGAGCAGCCGCCCGAGTTCGGCCGGGACCTCGCCGCCGGGCTGGTGGGCGCAGAGCACGATCTCGGGGGTCCAGGACTCGTCGGCCTGGCCCCGGCTGCGGGCGTCCCGGGGGCTGACGGCCTCGGCGGCGACGAGCGTCGCGCGGGCCTTGGCGGTGCGCGGGCCGAGGGCGGTGAGCGCGGCCTCCAGGGTGGGGTGCCGGTGGACCCGCTCGGCGGCGGGGCCGCTGATCGGCACCTCCTCGGCGAGGTCGACGAGGTGCAGGTGGAGGCGGTCGGCGAGCGGGCTGTGGGCGAGTTCGAGGGCCAGCGTACGCAGGACGTCGCGGGCGTCGTCCGGGTGGCCGGACAGGTGGAGCAGCCGGACGGTCTCCAGGTCGGCGAGGACCACCGAGCCGTCGGCCGAGGAGCCGAGGGTGACCAGCGCCGGGTAGGGGGCGGCGGTCTTGCGGGCCTGGCCGGGCGAGAGCAGGCCGTCGGAGTCGGCGGCGCACCACCAGATGTCGGGGGTGTGCGCGGCGCGGAACGGGGCGATCGGCTCGGCGGCGCCGGAGAGGTGGAGCTCGATCGTCTTGGTGGGGGTGATCCGGGCGGCGACGATCGCGGGCAGCCGCTTGCCGCCGCGGACGGTGTTGCGGGCCATGCTGCGCAGGGCGCGGTCGAGCAGGTCGAGGCCGGCCTCGTCCTGGCGGGCCCGGAGTTCGGCCTCGAAGGCGGCGGCGGGGGCGGCGGGCATCGCGATCCGGTGCCGGGGGCGCCGGGCGCGCAGCTGGCCGCCGCGCTTGCGGGCGACGGCGCCGACCATGATCGCCGCGAGCAGCACGCCGACGGTGGAGGCGGCGAGGGCGACGGTGTAGTCGTCGCTCGGGGCCTGCTCGGCGTGGGCGGCGGGGGTCTGGGCGTCGGCGTGCGGCGCGGGGGTCTGGGCCGGGGCCTGGGCGGGGGCCGGGGCCGGGCTCTGGGCGGCCGGGGGCTGCGCGGGGGCCGGCTGCGCCGGGGCGGGCGCGGGCTCCTGGGCCGGAGCGGGCGCGGGCGCGGGCTCCGGAGTCGGGGCGGGCGCGGGGGCGGGGGCAGCAGCCCCCGGCACGCTGAGCACCATCCCGGGCACCACGACGTCCGGGTCGGTGAGCCGCTCGCCGTCCGGCGCCTGCACGCCCTTGTTCGCCTCGAACAGCTTCGGCCAGGCCTCGGCGTCCCCCAACTCCCGCTCGGCGATGGCCGACAGGCTGTCGCCGGGCTTCACGGTGACGGTGCCGGCGCCCTGCGGCGTCCCGGCCGGAGCCGGGGCCGGGGCGGGCGTCGGGGTGGGAGCGGGCACGGGCGCAGGGGCGGGTGCGGGGGCCTTGGCCTCGTCCGGCTTGGCGTCGGCCGGCATCAGCAGCTGCCAGCCGGGGTGGATCGGCCGCTCCGCGTCGAAGCGGGTGCCCGAATCGTCCATCACCCGGCCGTCGTTGAGCTTCGCGATCTCCACCCACCGCTCGCCCGAGCCGAGTTGGCGCTCGGCGATGGACCAGAGGCTGTCCGCCGGCCGGCTGTCCCGGACGGTGTAGCCGGGCTGCTGCTCGGCGGCGGGGGCGAGGGCCGGCGCGGCCTGCGCGGCGGGTAGCGCGGCCCGCTGCACCCCGGCCACCGACTGGGCCGACGCGGCGACCGCCGGGGCGTGCTCGGCGGTGGCGGCGAAGGCCGAACCGGCCACCGGCAGCAGCGCGATGACCGCGCCGACCAGCCCGGCGGCGGCCCGCTGGCTCCAGCCGAACGCCGGGAGCCGCCGGGCCACCCGGCCGCGCAGCTGCGCCGGGACCTCCAGCAGGACGGAGAGCGCGAAGCAGGCCCAGCCGATCCAGCCGACCACCACCAGCAGCCAGAGGAACAGCCGCCCGTCGTCGGGGCTGGTCAGCAGCGCGCCGAGGCCGTCCGGCGCGAGCGGGCCCATGTCGAGCACCGCCCGGGTGCCGTACAGCAGCAGCGCCGGGACGCCGACGAGCAGGCCGAGCAGGGTGATCAGGGCCGCGATCGCGGCGAGCACGGCGCCACCGCGGCCTCGTCGGCCGCCACCGCCCCGGCGGGACGGTCGCGGCGCCGGCCGCCGGCCGGACGCGGGGGTGGCGGGCACACCCCGGGCCGGCCGCCCGGCCCGGGTGCTCTGGTCCTTGGCGCGTGGCGCGGCCATCAGTCGGTCTCCGCTTCCTTGACTCCGTGGGCGAGGACTGCGCTGCCCCGGCCCGTCACCATCCCTGCGCCGAGCTCACCGAGCAGGACCGGCGTGTACGTGCCCTGCACCGTGATCTCGACGGACGCCCCGTCGAGCGAGAACTCCACGTGGCCGGTCAGGCCGTACAGCCTGAGGTAGCCGTTGGCGGCCTCCTCGACGTAGTCCCGCCTGACCTTGTACCCCGCGCCCTGCAACAGGGCGGCCTCGTCGAGCTGCTGGCCGCCCACCCGGGCGGCCTCCTGCGCGTAGCCGTCGAGGCGCTCGGCGAACCGCAGTTTGCCGCCGGCGTCGATGACCAGCGCGATGACCAGGACCACGTAGGCCGCGCAGATCGCGACGAAGATCGAGAGCGCGCCCCGGTCGGTGCGGGTCCGCAGGCGGTAGGGCAGCCGGGAACGCAACGGCGACGCCCCCCGCACCCGCACCATGGCACCCCCTGCCGGCCCGTCCGTCCGCCCTCCCCCGGGCGCTCTCCGCTTGCGTCTCCCCCGCCCGACGGCTCGCCAATCCCCTTTCGGCCACCTCGTCCTCACGAGATCCTCACCGGCTCCGGTAGCGGTCGACGACCGAGACGAACCGCCCGGTGAGCGTCTTGGTCAGCGGCACGTCCGGCCCGCCGACCAGGTCGCTCAGGCCGACCTCGCACCGCACCGTCACCTCGACGGTCGCCATCGCGACGCCGTGGCTGACCAGTTCGCCGTGCGCCACCGAGGCCACGTTCGCGTTCGCGCAGCGGACCCCCTGCTGCTCCAGGGAGTCCTTCGCGGCCTTCTTCGCGGCCTCGTCCATCCCGGCCACGCTGCGGGCCAGCGAGGCCGTCCGGGCGGACGACCGGGCCGCCGCCTCCACCATGCCGGCCGCCGTCTCCACCCGGCCGACCGCGACGGTGGCCAGGATCAGCGCGGCGATGGCGGGCGCGAGGAAGCCCATCTCGACGGCCACGCCGCCGCCGTCCGGCCCGTGCGTCGACCGGGCCACCCGGCGTCCGGCGAGCCGCCGCAGCCGCAGCGGCAGCCGCCCGGCCGCCCGGATCGCCCTCACGGACCCACCACCGGCGGCGGGACGAAGCGCTCGCGCGGCGCCTCGGCGTGCTGCCGGACGGTCGGCGGCGTGATGAACGGGACGACGACCGGCGCCGCCACCTCCACCGTCACCCGGACCAGCACCGGCGTGCTGCCGTCGGTGCTGACCACGTGCCCCGTGCTGCCCTGCCGCACGAGGAAGGCCTCGGCCTGGCTGCGGGCCGCCGCGTCCTTCACCGCGTCGATCTGGTTGCCCTGCAGCCGTCCGGCGTCGGCGCCCTCCCGGGCGGCACTGAGGGCGAGTTGGCGGTAGTACCACCACAGGCCGGTCTGGGCGACGGTCAGGATCAGGATCAGCACGACCGGGAACACGATGGCCAGGCTCAGGCTCATCGACCCCCGGTCGGTGCGGGGGTGGTGGCGGAGGCGGTGGCGGCGCTGCGTCACTTGGTCGCGCCACCCGCCCCCGGGTACTGCGGGTCCTGGTTGACCTTCTCGACGACCTTGTCCTTCAGGCCGACCAGCGCGACCGTCACCAGGCCCGCGACGAACACCAGCGCGATGATGGCGAGCGCGAGTTCGATGCTGATGGCGCCCTTGTCGCCGCGCGCCCGGGCGGCCTTGACCCGGCCCATCCGGAAGTGGAACAGCAGCAGGGCGAACTGGATCGGCAGCAGCGTGGCGCCGGCCACCAGGTTGACCAGGGATTTGAGGTGACTCTTCATCGGGTGCTCCAGGGGAGTGGTGTGGTGACGGAGGGAGCTGACCTCCGCGACGGGTGCCTCAATTGAGCATCTTGTGCAGCGCCGGGAAGATGATCAGGACGGTCATCAGCAGGGTGAGCGCGGAGCCGGGGGCGACCATCCGCTCGCTGTCGGCGTTGGCCCGGGCGAGGTCCTCGGCCAGCAGTTCGCCGCGCAGGCCCTTGGCCCGGGCCCGCAGCGTGTCGTAGACGGCGGCGCCGTCCGTCCCGGAGATCCGCATGATGTCGGCCACGTCCTGGAGCGGGGTCAGGCCCAGCTCCACGGCCAGCGCGTCCAGTCCGGCCCACGGCGGGAGCCGGTCGGTGGCCGCCCGGTCCAGCGCGTCCCGGATCCGGCGGAAGACCGCGCCGCGCCCGACCGCGGCGGCCCGGCGCAGCGCCTCGGCCGGGCCCAGGTCGGCGGCCCGCTCCAGCGCGACCAGCTCCAGGTAGGCGGCGATGCCGTGCAGGTACTCGACCCGCGCCTCCTTGGCCTCGCCGCGCACGATCGCGTCCGGGACGAAGAAGAGCAGGCCGGCCAGCAGCGGTCCGGCCACCAGCGGCAGCGCGAACGGCAGGCTCATGTCCAGCAGCAGCACCGTCACCGCCAGGTAGGGCGGCAGGACGAGGCCGAGCAGGGCGAAGAGCAGCTTGTGCGCCATGAACCGGGCCGGGGTGCGGCCGATCAGCGCGAGTTCCCGCTCGGGGATGCGCACCCCGCGCAGGGTGACCGAGCGCTCGCCGATCCGGTCGTACCAGCGCGGCCGCTCGTCCGGGTCGGGGGCGCGGTCGGCGGGGGTGCGGTGCAGCCGGTCTAGGGCCTGGCCCAGGTCGGGCGGCGAGGGCCGGAGTTCGGAGATCAGCAGGGCGAGGCCGCCGGCCGCCGCGGCGCCGGCCAGCACGGACCAGGGGGAGATCATCGGACCTCCCCGAGCATCCGCGGGCCGCCGTCGGTCCCGGCCGGCGGGCCGGCCTCCGCCGCCCCGTCCGCGCCGCC